>JACCZV010000085.1 GCA_013695775.1 Chitinophagales bacterium
ACCCGAACCACGAACGGCGGCGATGATTGGGAAGAAGTATTCTCAGGAGGCCCTGAGCAGGCGCTTCGCGCAGCAGAATTCATATCCCCCACCATGGGATGGTTTGTTGGTGATTCCGGCACTTTATTAATGACGCAAGATGCTGGGGATACATGGGAACAGGAGGATGTCTCTGTTAATGGATATTTAGGGATTCAGTTTCCAACATTCGATACCGGATATGTAGTAGGTGCTCTGGGAACCATTATTAAATATATTGCCATAGGTACGGATATTACACCGGTAACAGCAGCAACGGAGGTAAGCATAAATCCAAATCCTTTCTCAACTTTTACCACTTTGACTTATCACGGTAATGAATCCTTGGTCAATGCATCGCTACTTATCACAGATATGGCAGGACGAAGGGTGCGTGTAACCGCTATCGCGGGAGATAGACCTATTGTGATCACAAGGGAAAAGTTAACCTCGGGGGTTTATTATTATAAATTGCTAAATGAAAATAATGATGCGGTGGTATCTGGAAAATTTGTAGTGGAATGATTTTTTAGCTTTTCAAAAACAACTGTGTCAGAATTGGCTTGCGGTAGATAAGATTAATATGTCTGATTTATTATACTAGACGATTCTCTGCATTTCACACAATCTCTCATGGAATTAGCGGAGGCACAACAAAAGGTTCATGACTGGATAAATGCCAACGGGGTTCGTTATTTCAATGAGCTCACCAATATGGCAATTCTAACTGAGGAGGTAGGAGAGGTGGCGCGTATTATAGCTCGAAAATATGGAGAGCAATCTTTTAAAAGTTCAGAAGGTCATTATGATCTTGCGGATGAATTGTCCGACGTGCTTTTTGTGCTCATTTGTATTGCAAATCAGACAGGCATTGATCTTACAGAATCATTACACAGAAATTTAGAAAAAAAAACTGCAAGGGATATTGTCCGCCACCGGAGTAACCAAAAGCTGCAATAATAAATCATTTTCGATCGTTAGATCGCTATGTAATTCAACTATTGTATTTTTACAAAAAAGAAACCTAACAATATCATGAATAAAATAATCGCACTGTTCAGCCTTGTCCTGATCTTGAATCTTACGAATGCCAAAGCTCAATCAACATCTGTAAATGATGCTGCGCCTGACGTTAAAAAAGAGGTGACATCCGATGCAACAAAACAATGCCATGGCACCGCCAAAGCCACCAGTCACTCCTGCAGTGGTAAATCTTCGTCGGGAACATCGGCCACCCTTACAAACAATCACACCAATACAGGAAGTGTGGTGGCTGCAGAAACTGAAACCATTGGTAAAAAAGAAATGAAAGCCGCTTGTGCAGGTGATGCAGCAAAAGCATGCTGTAAAAGTAAATCCCGCTCTTCAGCACTTTTAAAAAATAATAAGTCTGATAAAGCAAGTACCAACTCTCCTGCTCTGAATCAGCAGCAATAAATCTTAGCAACTAGAGAAAATTAAAGGCTAATCTTAGGATGGTGAGGTTGTTTCAACATAGGTTGAGACAACCTTTCTTTATTCCCCTAATAGCAAATAGAGATTAATATTTCACTCACTTTGCTTTATAAAACTGTGAGACAAGTCATGTGGATAACCTTCAAATAACTTCTTTAAGTGGGTTGACACAACCCTGAATAACGCGGTATTTTTAGCTTATGTCGGCCACTGCAGTTTCTATTGACTTCAATGAAGTATTCTCCGCTGAATTAAACCGCCTCAACGCCGCGCAACAACGAGCGGTTGAAACCATAGAGGGACCTGTATTGGTGATCGCCGGACCAGGCACAGGTAAAACGCAGATCATTGCAGCACGCATCGGGTATATCCTGAGTACTGAAGATACTCAGGTGCGACCGCAAAATATAATCTGCCTCACATATACCGATGCTGGCGCTATAGCCATGCGTAAGCGGTTGCTAAAATTTATTGGGCCCACAGCATACCGCGTCGACATATTTACCTTTCATGCATTTTGCAATGAAGTCATTCAGCGCAACCTCGACTATTTCGGCAAGCGTGTTCTTGAACCTGTAACAGAGCTCGAGAACATCACATTGCTCGAAGAATTGGTGAACGGCCTGAGCACCGGGCATGTGCTCAAGCGCCTGAAAGGTGACATCTATTCTGATATAGATAAAATAAACAGTCTTTTCAAAATGATGAAAGAGGAGGACTGGAGTGTTGAATATGTAAAAACTTGCTGCGGGGCGTATCTTGATGATTTACCCAATCGCGAAGAATATATTTATAAGCGTCCGAATGCTTCAAAAAACATCAGCACAGGCGACCTTAAAAAAGAGCTTATCGCAAAAGAGGAAGAGAAAATGACGAAGCTCATGGCTGCTGCCGACCTGTTTCCGCTTTACCAGGAACGAATGCTTCAGTTGAACCGGTACGACTATAACGATATGATCCTGTGGGTCATCAGCGCTTTTAGGAAAGATGAAAACCTGCTGCGTACTTACCAGGAAAAATATCTCTACTTTTTAGTTGATGAATTCCAGGATACCAATGGATCACAAAATGAGCTGCTCAACCTTCTCACCGGATATTGGGAGAACCCTAACGTCTTCACGGTAGGTGATGATGATCAAAGCATTTATGAATTCCAGGGGGCGCGTCTTAAAAACATACAGGATTTTCTTGTGAGATATTCTCAGAGCATTGAGAAGATTGTACTCACAGAAAATTATCGCAGCTCTCAGCAGATCTTAAATGCGGCACAACATGTTATTGAAAACAACCGCCAGCGGCTGATACATACTGATAATGAGCTGTCTAAAGATCTGGTGGCTGCAGGTGAGCTTATCAGATTCTCAGCGGTGGAGCCGGTAGTTTACGAATATCCGAACATCGCGCAGGAGGAGGCAGCGATACTTAAGCAAATCCTGCAGCTCAAAAATGAAATGGTTCCGTTGCATGAGATAGCAGTTATCTATTTCCGCCATGCCCAGTCAGAGAACCTCATCAGGCTGATGGAAAAGAAAAATGTCCCTTACCAGGTGCGGAAGAAAATTAACCTGCTCGACCATCCACTGATCGGCAACCTGATTACATTGCTAACTTATATAAGTAAAGAATCGCAGCATTCGCACAGCGGTGAGCATTATCTTTTTGAACTGCTTCATTTACGTTTTTTTTGTATAGATCCTCATGATGTTGCAGCCATAACGGCCTATGCAGGATCAAGAAGAAATAACGGTTCCTGGCGTGAGATGCTTGCCAATGAGAAATTAGTGAATTCCCTTGCTCTGCGTAATCCCTCATCGGTAATTAGCTTCGAAAAGAATATTACATCCTGGATAGCAGACACAGCAAACCTTACTCTCCAGATGCTGTTCGAAAAAATAATGAATGAAAGTGGATTGCTGCAATTCATATTAAAGGATGATGAACGAATTCCTCTACTTCAGGCAGTCACCACCTTTTTTGATTTCATTAAGGCAGAATGTTCCCGGCGCCCGCGTATTAAAATTCGTGAATGGCTTGCAATGATTGATCAGATGAACGCGCATAGTATCATTCTTCCGGCAAACCAGATTTCTTACAAAGAGGATGGAGTTCAATTCACTACCTGTCATTCAGCAAAAGGTCTCGAATTTAACTATGTGTTCCTTATCGGTTGCACATCTGACAAATGGGAAGGGGCCTCAGGGGGCAATTTTAATTTTTCGCTTCCCGATACTCTTACTTTTACCAATGATGAAAATCGGCTCGAGAGCACGCGTCGCCTGTTTTATGTTGCGATGACGCGCGCAAAAGAACACCTGACTATTTCCTATGCTTCTAAAACAAATGATTGCAAGGAGCTGGAGGCATCGCAGTTTATTGCAGAATCAGGCATAGCGGTACAACAGAAAATGATAGATGCGGAAATGATGGCAGACTTACAGATAGCCACACTTCAAAACACAAAAACGCCAAAAGTTGAGCTGTATGACCGGGATCTGATAAATAGCATGCTCTCCAATTTTGCCCTGAGTCCCTCTTCACTCAGTTGTTATCTCAAGTGCCCTGTAAGCTTTTACTTTCAGAATATATTGCGGGTTCCGGTAGCCAGAAATGATTCGATGGCCTTTGGATCGGTCATCCATTTTTCTTTGAAACG
The DNA here is from genome assembly GCA_013695775.1 of Chitinophagales bacterium. Lineage (GTDB taxonomy): Bacteria > Bacteroidota > Bacteroidia > Chitinophagales > UBA10324 > JACCZZ01. The sequence continues at coordinate 4,127 of JACCZV010000085.1, forward strand.
GTTGTTTGATAAGATGCGGAACAATGCCAATTCATTTCTGCCTAAGGAAGAATTTGTAAAAGATTTTGAGATAGAGATGCGACGAAATAAAGATGCATTCACTGATAAGCAATTTGAAAACAGGATTGAACTCGGTCAGCAGATTCTTCCTGAGTATTATGACCGCTACATCAATTTATGGAACAAGGTGACGGTAACAGAATACATGATAAGAAACGTGGAAGTTGCCGGGGTTCCTATAAAAGGTATGCTTGATAAAATTGAGTTTGAAGGCAATGATGTAAATGTGGTGGATTATAAAACGGGGAGTGTTCAGTATGGATTGAAAAAATTAAAACCTCCCCTTTCTTTGCAGATGTCGGCTATAAGATCCGATTTTCATCAGCTCAAAAACGGAAACGGCTACAATTCAGATCATGCTGAATCTGTCCATGTATTTAGTACTGATCAGGCAGATTTATATGGTGGCGATCACTGGCGCCAGATTGTGTTCTATAAAATCCTGCTCGAAAACCAAAAAACCAAAAGCTGGACGATGGTGAGCGGAGAAATTGATTTTATTGAAAAGAATGAGAAGACGAATCAGTTTCTGAAAGCGAAAATTCCTGTGAGTCGTGACGAAACCAACTTTGTAACTGAGCTTATAAAATCGACGTATCAAAAAATTTTGAATCATGAATTTACTGAGGGTTGCGGCAAGGATGACTGTTCCTGGTGTGCATTTGTTCGCAAACACATCGAAGACCAATAAATTATAGTTGTTGAATGCCTAGTGGAATAACCAATCAATTAAAAGAACTCGCTGGCACTGACATTCCCGCCGGATTCAGCAGATTCGTAGTTCAGCTTTCCAAACTTTATAACAGCCTTGCCAGCGCTTCTATAAAGGAAGATCCGGCCTCTTCTCTTTTTGATCCTGCAGTCCGTCAGCATTTTTTTTATCTGCAGGCGCTGTCGCGTATCTATAAAAAGATTCACGATAGGGAAATGTTTGAATCCTTGCGGAAGGAATTTAAGATTGTAGAAGATCAATTAGGTAAAATTGATTTTTATGATGGGTGGGTGAAGGAATTCTCTCAACGGCAAAACTTCCCGTCATTACTTCTTGATTACTACCATTCGCGCAAAAACTTTGAATTGGACAGTCTTCGTAAAATGCTCGATGAAAAAAAATGGATCGCTGATGATTTTTTTATGGTTCGAAAAATCCTCTCCGAACTATCTGCAGCCGAATGGATGAGCACTGAAAATGACAGGAATGCTATTGCGGCTTTTCTTGATGATGAGCTTGACGACTTCGAGGAGGACTATCATGAAAACAAATTTGATTTCAATGATGTGGAAGAAGGCATTCATGAAATCCGGCGGCAGTTGCGCTGGTTCAGCATCTATGCCCAGGCTTTAGACGGGCTTATTCAAATAGAAAATGTTGAAATAGAAGATTCTAATATGAAAAAGTATTTTACGGCAGAGGTTCTAAATTCACCATATAACATATTGCCGTCACCAAAGCAGGGGAGCATACCTCTTTATATCCATGCACCTGAATTTTACGCACTGAGCTGGATGGTGAACGAGCTGGGTAAGCTGAAGGACGATGGCTTGCGATTTCATGCCCTTAAGGATGCGGTTGAAGCAACCGATATCACCTCTAAAAAAGAGGCAGATGGCTACGTTTCTTCCTTTGCCGGGAGCGATACTTTTTCACCTCAGGAAATTCCGCAGATCGTAGCACAGCTTTGTGATGAATTCATGAATCAACACCTGGTGATTAAGAAAATAAGAGAGGATGTAAAAGCCTCCGCTGCCCAAAACAATCCTGCTTGAATTCATAATGATCCCGTGCGCCCACCATCTACGGGTACATTTACACCGGTAATATAGCCCGCAGCGGGAGATGCAAGAAATGCGACAGCAGCCGCCACTTCTGAGGCATCAGCAAAGCGTTGCATCGGAATGTCAGCCAGCATCTCGTTTTCAATATCCTCCACCGTCTTTCCTTTTTTCACCGCATTGCCCCTGATGATCTCCTGCAGCCGGTCAGTATTTGTGGCGCCGGGCAACACATTGTTTACAGTTATTCCAAAAATGGCCAGCTCATTGGCAAGAGTTTTCGACCAGTTCGCCACTGCCCCGCGAATGGTATTCGATACACCAAGCCCCTTTAGAGGAACTTTAACTGAAGTTGAGATGATGTTGATGATTCTACCATAACCGCTTTTCTTCATGCCTTGAAGAAGTGCGGTGGCCAGAAGGTGATTGCAGATGAGATGATTACGGAAAGCCGACTCAAACTGATCAGTCGTTGCATCAATGATGTTTCCGGCGGCAGGCCCGCCCGTGTTATTTACCAGTATCTGATAAGTTATTTCCTTTAACTGGTGATAGATTAGCTCTTTCAATTCCTGTGGATTAGAAAAATCTGCGAGCATAAAATCATGCTGCTGTCCCTGTGAGACATCCAACTCTTCAATTGCGGAAAGCAGAGCTTCTTCACTGCGCGCAGTAAGTGTAATATTAGCTCCGGCTTCTGCCAAAGCAATGGCTGATGCCTTTCCAATTCCCCTGCTGCTGCCACATATCAAAGCGTTTTTTCCAGTTAATTGTAGGTTCATAAACTACCAAGAGTTGAGAAGAGCAGGTTTAATGTCGCGTTTATGTTACTTCTGTTATTAATTGTCTGAACCACTGATTAGACTGATTAAATGATGAGGGTGATAGGTGTTTCTTGCAAAATAAACCGCCTAAATTACAGGTTGGATTACTAAAAATTTACTTATTTCTATGCGGTAAACTTTTAAATAATTAAGCACTCTGCCAAGCAAACGGCGATTAATGATCTAATTTTTTTTGCAAAATAAGACGTTTAAATTCCAGCTTTGTATTACCAAAATTGATTAGTAGCCTATTTCCATGCGATAAGCCTCCAGATAATTTAAGCCCTGTGCCAGATGAACTTTCTCTAAAGAAGTAATTGCTTTCAACTCAACCATTATTTTATCCTCTTTAAAAAAGTCAACCCGTCTTGTTCCTATATTCTCACCCTCATAATAAATAGGCATCTCCATTTCACGAACAAAGGTTAAACCTTGTTTATACATTTCAATTGCCAATGCCCTTTGATAAATTATTTCCTGAAATCCATTGCCTAGGGTATTGTGCACCTTCATAGCACAACCAATTATCTTTTGCGTTATATCCGAATATTTATATTCCTCTTTTATCATAATGATATTGTCTGAACCGTTGATACACCTGATTTAATGATGATTATTATGATTGTGTTTGATCACAGTTTACACGTGATAAATTGTTCAGATAATATAATGGAATCATTACATCCTTTTCTGGAAACCGATTATTTAGAACACTATGCACATTCATGTGGCAACTTTTTTTCTAATACCTTAGATACATATCACTAAATAATCAGAGTCATAGATTTTATCATCCAAATCCAATAATCATGTTCTATCAGCGGTTCAGACATTTTTCAACACCATTGATACCACCTAATGGAAGGATGATCATGATGAGTGTGATTGGTCCCTTTACATGCTGATAAGCTTTGAGATATTATAAAAGGAACATTACATCATTTCCATGATTGAATCTGATCCCTATTCCATGCGATAAGCTTTAGAGGATTATCAAAAAAATCGTTACATCATTTCCATCTGCGGTTTAAACATTTTCCATCCATTTTTCAACCAACGGGCAACAGTTTTCATTTCATGAATTTAACTATAAGAAGGATAATTTTTAATTTCTAAATTTACTCAATCGAACCCTATTCACTTTTAACTTCACCATAATTTTTCAGGTCTCCTCTTTGTAAACATTTACCCTATGATTCAACGAGCTTTCAACTTTAAAAAATGGATTGATGAGAATCGCCATCTTCTGAAACCCCCGGTAAGCAACAAGCAGGTTTACTTAGGAAATGATGATTTTATAGTGATGGTTGTCGGGGGACCTAATTCCCGGAAAGATTACCACTATAATGAGACTGAAGAATTTTACTACCAGCTCGAGGGTGATGTAGTGG
>JACCZV010000103.1 GCA_013695775.1 Chitinophagales bacterium
GATCCCTGGAGCATCAATTCTACGCGTCCTTCATGATAAGATTTAAATTGAATGGCACCACCATCCATCTCTACCGCCGGTTTAACATACAGGTCAAGCATCTCTCTAATCTTTTTAATCACTTCAGCCTCATTCTGAGTGCCCTCTTTATGGGAAGTGGTGTAATTTTTAGAGATGATCTCTTTCCCTTCCTCAATATAATTTTTTATAAACTCACGCAGCGCCGGAACAATTTCGGTCCATTCAGAATCGGGTGTCTTTGTTATAGTAACAAAATTGTTCATTATGAAAACCCCTTTCACAAAAGGAAACCCAAACAGCTCTGTTGCAAGAGGGGCCTCTTTCGCGCTCCCCTCATCGGCAAAATCAGCGGAATTATTTGGGAATAACATTGCATCCGTTACAAACTTTATCGTCTCCGGATTCGGAGTCATTTCTGTATAGATGTCTATAAGTTTTCTGGTGGCAGTTGTTTCCATATATTTATTTCAATGTGCAAAGTTAAACAAAACCAAAGTGATGAGGGTTCCGACTGGTTATACGCCTTATCTTCATGCAGGGCGCTGACTTAATGGTAAATGATCTCAAAATATTTAATGTACGTGGATGCTTTTATCTTTTTAATTATTTTTCCTTCGTGAAAAAAAGAAAAAGGAGATCACTATTAAGGAGATCCCTGTTAAGGCCTCAGTCTAAGAAAAAAGCTGCCGGTGCTCCACCGGGGCAGGTCGTTTATATCGGTGACGACAGAAGTGGCGCTGTAAAGATCAGCGTGATTGATTATGATGATATTCACTTAGAAGAAAATATCTCTTATAGTGCCGAGGATTGTTTCAAATACAAAAATACGCTAACAAATACCTGGATCAATGTAGATGGAATTCATAAAACAGATATCATTGAGAAGATTGGCAAAAATTTCGGAATCAGCTCTCTGGTGCTGGAGGATGTGGTTAATACCAACTCAAGGCCGAAGATTGACGACTTTAAAGATTATGTATTCATAATTCTAAAGATGCTCACTTATGATAGAGAAAAAAGAAATCTCAGCATTGAGCATGTGGGTTTAATCCTGGGAAAAAACTTTGTGATCTCTTTCCAGGAAAATGAGGGCGATCTGTTTGATACAATACGTGCGCGCTTACGCGACCAACAATCACGAACACGCCATCTTGGATCAGATTACCTTATATATTGCCTGATGGATAGAATTGTAGATGAGTATTTCCTGATCATTGAGGCGATGGGTGAAGAGCTGCAGGAAATGGAGGAGGAGGTTTCAGAAAAGACCTCTGAGGATTTTATACACCGTTTCAATGATTTAAAAAGGAACAGCATTTACCTGCGTAAGTCTGTCTGGCCTCTCCGTGAAGTTATCAGCTACATGCTGAGAGATGAGGTGAGCCTTTTAGATACAGGGGTGCTTCCATATATCCGTGATCTATATGACCATACCGTGCAGGTGATAGATGTAACAGAAACCTACCGCGATCTTTTCTCCGACATCATGGACTTATATCTGTCTACACTCAGCTTAAAGATGAATGAGGTGATGAAAGTGCTCACCATCATCTCCACCATCTTCATTCCGCTTACCTTTATTGTTGGTGTCTACGGGATGAATTTTGAAGTGATGCCGGAGCTGAATTGGAAATATGGATATCTCACGGTGTGGATGATTATCTTATTTGTTGCTGGCGGTCTGATTATCTATTTTAAGAGGAAGAGATGGTTTTAGAGTTTGAATAAGAGGGAACAGAATAATTTAAAACCTGAAATCATGGAAGAATGAAGCAGAAAAATCTCACCTGGAAAAGTGCTCATTCACAGCTTCCCATACTATTTCCGGCTCATATCCTTTTCTTATCAGGAAGCTTGAAAGTTTTTGCTTTTGTGCAAAGCTGCTTACATCTTTCAATGTAGCGGCTTTCTTTTTTAGAGTCTTTATTAATGTCAGCATATAGTCATCCAGACCTATTTGCAGCATCGCTTTATTTACACAATAGTCTGAAATACCTTTCCACTTTAGCTGCTGAATGATCTTATTTCTTCCCCAGCTTTTCATTCTGTATTTGCCGCGTGCGAACGCCATGGCATAGCGTTCCTCATTTACGAAACCATCTTCTATCAGCTTCACAATTATATTCTCAAGGTCATTTCCATATTGACCTAACTTCAGCAATTTATGCCTGACCTCGTGCTGGCTGCGTTCCTGATAAGCGCAATATTTCTTTAACCGTTCGAGCGCTTGCAGACTGGTTAAATGAATTTTTTTTGGAAGGGATTCCATAAAAGGTTAGCAGATTACTTTTAGGGTCTGTTATCTTAAACCACTTGTCCTTTACTCCTTAATTGTTTCTGCACTCTTTTTATAGAGAGAGATAGAAGAAAACAAGATGCGCTGTTTAATTTACCACTAATAGCTTAGTGACGCAGGTGACGGATCCATCTTCGTTCGAAGCAAAGACGAGATATACTCCGGTGGCGGCACGATCGCCATTGTTTTTTGTTCCATTCCACATTACCTGACCACCGAACGCCGTGGTGCGGAAAATCAAATTGCCCTCCGCATCTGTTATTTTTACATCAGCATTGTTTACTACACCTGTGATGGCGATGGGTCCTGAATAGCTTTCCCGCACAGGGTTAGGAAATACTAAAGGGGCGCAACTTTTTACTGAGCCCGCAATTGCATCTCCACGGTAAATAAGTATGCCTTTTTCAGTGCCTATGTACACGTCGCCTGTGCTGTGATCGATATCCAGAGAGGTGATAAAGTCTGAAAACAAAGGGCTGTTGTCTTTTGTAAAATGAAGGATCTCTTCTGTTCCATCTTCAGAAAAAAGCCACACTCCGTTGTCTGTAGCAAACCATTTTCGGTTAGCACCATCCACCACAATCTTCTTCACATTCTCTGTGCCAAGCAAATAACCAGGGTATCCATCGGCAGCGGTTATTATTATTTGCTGCGCATCACAGGGTATTTCGGCGAAAATATCACCGGGGCAATAGTAAACAGCAACACCTCCGGCAGATCCCACCCATATGTAGCCATTTTTATCCGTGGCTAAACAGTTAACACTAAGAGTAGGCAGATTGCCAAGGCCGGGGCCTAACTGCAGCTTTTTGTATTTATCATCAGAGGAGGCATCCAGATCATCGCCATAATTGTATACCATGATGCCCTGACGTGGCAATACAAACCACACCTGCTGATAATCATCGAAAGCAATCTCGGTTATCCATTGTTGATCAATCGGAAAGGGTGGTTGAAATTCAAGCCATGTACCATCTGTCTTTCTTACACATATGGGTACAAGCGCTCCTAAGTTAGATACCCACATATTTCCCGCTTTGTCAAAGGCGATGTCAGTTGCTTTCACTCTCGTAATGTCACCATTGGTTCCGCTAAGTGTGCTGTTTTGATCGGTAAACTGATCGGTTATTCCCAAAGAATCATCATACTCGACTATACCAAGCCACAAGCTGCCGAAGTATGTACGGTTATTCGCTGGATTCACGGTTACACAAACAATATCAAAAGTGTCTCTTAGTATGGGTGTATTCACTACATCATAATGCTTCCATAAATCATCTGTGCGTGTAAAAAAACCATCCTGATTAAATAAAAATCCAAAAGATGGATTGTAGCCACCGGGAGCCACATAAAGATTATGAGAACTGCTGTTCACTGCCAGGTCAAATACACGCGGACTCCACGGACCATTAGGATAAATAACTTCTCCATACCCATTCGCAAATTTTTTTAGTCCCTCATATAGATCAGCGATCCAAATCACCCCGTCCTCTTCAATTGCCTGATAAGGCTGGCTTGTGCTGATGGAATCCATCTCTCCCAAAATATTTATTGTCATTACCCGCGATCCCAGGGGATTAAGCTGACAAATAAGAAGATCATTTGCGGCGGTCTCCATATTATAAACTAAATATCCATTCCGAATCAGGAATGGTGACCACACTGTTCCAATCTGTTGAAATACTGTATCGTCTTTGGATGTGTAAACCGTTCCGTTAAAAGTTACTACATCAGTAAATTTTCCCGGAATAAGCCCATCACTTGCTTGAAACGTATACCAGTGGCTGAAGTCTACAAGATTCGGGTCACTTAGCTCACCACGAAGCAGCCCTGACACCGTAGCAGCATAAAGATAGGTGCCATCGCAGGTAACATTGTTTACCTGAAGGTTGGTGCCATTAGGCCCTATATAATATGTATCCTTTATTTCATACTTTAATAGGTTTAATACTACTATTCCAAATCCACAACTAATATAAGCGTAATCACCATAAAAATAAACACCATAAATTGATTTGTCGCCTACTATATTCTTACGCTCTAAATCAGAGATATTGATCACCTGTCCGTCTTTTAAAATATCAATGTTTGCATTCGAATAACACACTACAAGCAGGTTATGTACCTTATCAAAGGCCACAATCCTGGATTCAATATCTGATAAACCAGTCACCTTACTCAACTCCTCAATTGAATTATCTGCCATATCCACACTGTAGATCGAAATTTCTGTGGCACAATAAATTTTATTATTCGAAGCTGTTACGCTGAATGCATTCCTATAGGGGAGTTCTGCTTTCCATTGCCCAATGGATAATGATTGAGAGGAAGCAAGCAGTGCATGTATGATTAAGGCAATTGCCGTAAAGGAAAATTTTCTCATAGATGGAAGCGAAAATATAAAGAATTTAACAGTTGCTTTGAAACGTCCTTATCAATAGATTAGTATAAAATGCGATAAATTAAGCGCATATTGATAGACATGAAAACTCCCTGGTCTGAAATCCATAAATTAGACCTAAGAGGACGCCGCGACGAAGGCCTGCAAGAATCAGCAATTGATAAGTTTCAGAGATTTGACTCCCATCATCTGATTACCGAACAAGCGTCATAAATTGCATCTGATTCCGTTCGGCCTTCCAGTTCCTGCGCTCAGCAATTCCAGTCAGTATACCAACTGATGCAAACGGCATTATTAGCTATTGATCGAAGGCAAGCGATATAAATATAGATGGGATGCATATTAAACCCTTTTCTACACTCCCGGTATAATTGATTTTTCTGATTAGTTTACTTCTCCATAAATACTTGATTTAATAAGCCGGAAAATTGAGGGAACATTTGAAGCGGTTCAATTACTATTTTCACTAAGACACACTATTGAATTTTGATCTATTATTTATATGGTAGTCTTCTTCTACCATTAAGAATATTTCATACCAAACCATCATTTAGATTGAGGCCTGCGATAGCTTCCAATTAATAAATAATTTTGCTTAGGTCTTTAGAATTCGTAGTATATTATTGGATAGAACATTACTTCCCACACCACTTTATTGCAACCTTGTTCAGGGTTTTAGAAATGAAATTCAAATTAATATACAGGACTAAAATCGGGACCCGTAGCAATTCTTAACTATTATTAATTAAAATAAATATTGTATGGCATACTACCCATACTTCCTTTAAACTTTAATGAAACCCCTAGTTTTAATTTAGTAGTGATTGACATTATGATTTTTTGCCTTTAATATGTGAAACTTTAAATTAGTCTTGTATTTTTACATTCTCAAAAAAAAAGAAACAATGGCAACAGACGAGCAAGGCATAATAACAATGCTACAAGAAAAAATAATTGCGCACGAAGAAAAAATTAAAACTTTCCGCCAGGCTATAGCTGCGTTAAGTGGAGAAGATGCTGAGCAAAAGAATGGAAGAAGAGGCAGAAAAAGAGGAAGAAAGAGAGGTCGGAAGAGAGGCTCTAAGAATGCAGGAGCGCAGGATGCGGAGAACAATGATACTTCGGCAGCTGCCTCACCGAGGCAAAAAAGAAGAGGCCCTAAGCCAAAAAGCAGAAAGGCCCGCAAGCCAGGAAGACCACGCTCCGCGGCCACAAAATCTACCATGGAAAAAAAAAGCCCGGTTCAACGCATAGGCGAAACTCTTGAAAGCTGGGTAATGAACCAATTGGCAGATGATACCCCTAAAACAAACCGCACCCTACTCGATCTTTACAACAGAACCAATAGCGCCAATCTGGATATGAAAGGTTTCTCTGCTCGAATATCCATGATTAAGAAAAAGCGAACGTTGATGAGTGGTAAGAATGGCAATGACGGTGTTAATTATATCGGCAAAGCTGATTGGTTTGAAAGAGGAAAGCTGAAGAAGCCCTTCCTCGCTAGGATAGCCTCCTAATTTTACAAATAGGCCTATCCCTTCCTTCCATAATACAACTAAAATATTCTGTGACAGTAACAGTTTTGTTAAAGTCAAAAAATAAATTATGTTCTATTATTGCAATATCTTATAGGCCATAACAGCATACTTCAAACAACAATTGAGTCACATAGTATTGCATTTGAATCCGGGGCCAGTAAGCATGAATTGTGATATTGCATGGGTGTTGTCCCGGATTACACTTAAAATTCCGGTTACTTATTTTTTCCTTTAGCAATGCCAAAGAATTGCTGGAACCTAAAGAACATTGAAATAATTATTCAAAAAAATTCTTTATCGAAAGGTAATGATCTCTTGCGGTTGACAGCGTAAATCACATCTCGATCTTTAACTATATGCAAATTGATCAATAGCAATTGAAGAAGACGATGAAATCGATGTGCTTAAAATATTGCATGAATTTTTCTGGACGAATTTTAAAAATAGTGCTTAGCAAAACGATACACATTAAAATACTGGTCAGACATCAGCCTGGTAATTTCTTTCAGCAGCATCTTTTTATTCACCTCTTTCATCTTTTCTTTCTGAATGATGCGCCAGCACTTTTCGGCAAGCAAAAACGGCTTGCGCTTATTAGAAAAACCCGCTTGCTGATGACGTAGAATTTCCTGGTGAAGTTCTGAAATACCCTCCTTTGCTGTAGCTATCGTTTTTAAGACAGGTATCTTCCACTCATCGTTAATGCGGGAGGCCGATAATGACCTCAAGTTTTTAGCAAACCGATCCGCACCCACATGATCGGCCTTATTAACCACAAAAATATCCGCAATCTCCATTAGGCCGGCCTTCATGGTTTGTATCTCATCACCGGCATCAGGAACCATTGTTACAATAGTCGTATCGGCAAGTCCTGCTAGCTCTACTTCGGATTGCCCCACGCCCACTGTTTCAATAAAAATATAATCAAAAGGGAAGGCACTCATCACAAAAACCACTTCCATAATTTTATCTGACAGTCCGCCAAGAGAGCCACGTGTAGCAACAGACCTGATAAAAACTTCAGAATTATTGAAGTGATCCGCCAACCTGATCCTGTCCCCCAGCAATGAACCGTAATTAAAAGGTGACGATGGGTCCACGGCCACAACCCCGATTCTTTGCTTCTGCATTAGTAGCAGATGAATGAGGGAGTTTACGAGGGAGCTTTTTCCTGCACCCGCCGGGCCTGTGATACCAATGGTGGGTGTAGCCCGGGCATCAATATTTTCAAGAAGTGCAGCGCTTCCTGTAATTTCATTTTCTACATAGGTAATAGCCCTGGCAAGCGCCTTTATATCACCCTGCTTTAAGTCTTTAGTGAGATCCGATATCGAAGTCATGCAGGCAATCAGCTACCAGCAATGCTCGAAATACGAGCCCTGATTTGGTCTACCAGCTGAGAAGGAATTCTCTGACGGCAGAGCTTCTCCGTAAGGAATTTTTTAAAAGATTTTTCAATCTCATATTTTTTTAGGCAGGGGGAACATTGATGGAGATGAATTAGAAATGCTTTCTCTTCAGCTTCTGTAAGTTCCCCATCGAGTGCCATCATTACCCGCGTCAGTGTAGCTTTACAATCATACATATTGCCCTGCTTTTTCAGTTTGAAGCTAAGGGTTTCAGCGATTTTCTTTATACCCCATTTGTTTTGCATAATCCCGTAGTTTTTCTTTCATCAGGTTGCGTGCACGGTGAAGGCGTGAACGAACTGTGCCAATTGGTATATCAATGATTTTCGCAATTTCTTCATATGTAAATCCTTCCACATCGCACAACAGTAATACTGTTCTGAAATCTACGGGTAATTCATTCACCGCCTTCGTAACCTCATCACCAATGAGCCCTTTAAAAAGATCATCGCGCAGGTCTAATTCACCAACATCAGAACCATCATCAGTTTCCTGATAAGTAAGAAACTCCTCATAATCAACTTCCTTCGGGAGGCGGGTTTGGCGGCGGTATTCATTTATAAACCCATTCTTGAGAATTTTGAACAACCATGCTTTAGCATTCGTTCCGCGTTCATAAGAATTGATGAAGCGATAAGCCTTTAAAAAAGTATCCTGAACGAGGTCATTGGCATCCTCTTCATTATAGGTAAGATGGAATGCGAAGTTGTACAAAGCCTCTACCTGCGGAAGGAATTCCCTCTCGAAAAGCTCGTCGTTGGTCCTTTTAATGATATCTGCCTCTTCAGCCACGCGATAAAAATAACTGATTAAATATTTCCATGAAAGTTATTACCGTTTACCTTTGAAGCCATGCATAATTGAAGCCGCAGATGGTGAATAAGGGATATTTGAAGGCCATACCATTTGTCGCTCTTGCCGCAGCTCTTGCTGGCATGTTTGTCGCGCGAGCCATTGTGAGCATCAGCATGATCGTGATGATTGTTTATGCTGTAGTGCTTACGGATCCAAGAAAAACCCTTGCTATATTTTTAAAAGACCGGGTGCTGGTAGCATTGTCACTTATATTTTTTGCTTATGTTCTCAGCAGCATTCATTCCACCGAAGATGATGCTTATCTGATGGAGAGGCTACGACTGAAATTGCCTTTTCTTGCCGTGCCTTTTGCATTTACTGCTATCAAAAAAAATATTTCCCCACGTTTGTTTTACAGCTTTCTTTATTACTTTCTGATACTTGTGATTGCCACCACGATCATAGTAGTAATTCATTATGCTGCCGACTTTGAAGAGATAAATATTGCCTATTCACATGGCAGGGTGATGGACACCCCCTTCAACCATATCCGTTATTCCCTTATGGTTTGCTTTGCAATATTTATTGCTTACTATCTTTTCGTGGTTAAATTTTCCCCCTATTTTTTGTGGGAGCGGTGGCTAATAGTTGTAGGTGGTGTTTACCTGATATGTGTATTGCATTTGCTCGCTGTCAGGAGCGGGCTTGTAGCATTCTATATGTGCATTTTCTATCTCATCTTAAATCATATTTTTAGAAGAAGAGAGTTAAAAACTGCCTTGTTACTTTCTACCGTCGTACTTCTGTTGCCACTATTGGCATATGCGCTGCTGCCCTCAGTCAAGGCGAAGATAAACTATATGAAATATGATTTGGATCAACTGCTTCTGTTCAGAAACGCCTCCGGCCTGTCTGATGGTGGTCGTATTGTTTCTATTGAAAAAGGTGCGGAGATTTTCAGAGAAAACTTTTTTTTCGGTACCGGAATTGGCGATCTGAAACAAGAGATGAGGAGGAAACTTGCACAGGCCACGGAAGATCCGCCCGATCATCTCTTGCCTCATAACCAGTTTGTTTTTGTTGCATCCGGCACGGGGATAGTGGGGCTCATGATTTTTTGTTTCGCCATCTTATTACCCTTGTTTAATCGTAAAAACCTTAACAACATTCTTTTTGTCTGCTTTTACATCATCATCATCTCTTCTTTTCTTACCGAAGCTACCCTTGAAGAACAGATGGGAACGGCATTCTATCTGCTTTTCCTCTCACTCATGCATGTCTTCAATCAATCCGAGAATACATGACACTGTTGTCTGCCGTGATTATCACCTTTAATGAAGAGAGAAATATTCTCAATTGCCTGGAATCAGTAAAGCCCGTGGCAGACGAAATTGTGGTGGTTGATTCCTTCTCAACTGATGAGACTAAGGCCATTTGCAGCCGCTACAATGTGCGTTTCGTTGAGCATACTTTTGAAGGTTATATAGAGCAAAAAAATTTTGCGCTCTCGCAGGCCAGTCATACTCATGTGCTTTCGCTCGATGCAGATGAATGCTTGTCGCCAGAGTTACAACTGTCTGTTTTGGGGGTAAAAAGCAATTGGCAGAAACATGGCTACTTTATGAACCGCCTTAATAATTTCTGCGGAAAATGGATCAGGCATGGCGGCTGGTATCCTGATCGTAAGCTACGGCTATTCGACCGCCGGCGAGGACAATGGGGTGGTAATAATCCTCATGATAGAGTTACTATGGCTCCCCAATCTTCCATTGGATTTTTGCACGGTAACCTTTTGCATTATTCAGCGGAGACGGAGCAGCAATATTTAAAAAAAATGGAACGCTATACGCAGATAGCTGCTGAAGCCTTGTTCCTTCAGAAGAAGAGCACTCACCTTGTGGCGGTTTATGCAAAGACCGCCGTTGCGTTTATCCGCAACTATTTTCTCTTGCTTGGATTTTTGGACGGCCACGCCGGAATACAGGTGTGCCTAATGGCAGCAAGATACAATTACCTGAAATATTCAAAGCTTCTTACGCTTCAACGTAAGAAATGATGCGCATCCTTCATCTGAGCTCTGAAACTTCCTGGCGCGGAGGAGAGCAGCAGCTTGCTTACCTTATGCAGGAGCTGAATAAAATCAATGTTATCTCATTTGCAGGTGTTAAAATAAATTTCGCCCTTGAAGCGTATTGCAGAACAAACAGACTTAATTATTTTTCATTGGAGTTTGCAGGTGAATGGGATTTGAAGACAGTGCACTCCATTATAAAAATTTGCAAAGAGCAATCCATTGATATTATTCATGCTCACTCAGCCCATTCACATACTTTGGCAGTACTTGGCTCTTTGTGGGGTAATAAAAAGCCTATAGTTGTTTCACGAAGAGTAGACTTTCCAATCAATAATAATTTCTTATCAGGATTTAAGTACAATTATCGTGGGGTAAAAAAAATAATATGTGTTTCGCAGATGATCCACAAAGTAATTGCTCCCCGCATAAAAAATCCTAAAAGAATAATCACCATCTATGATGGCATAGATTTGAAGCGCTGCCACAACAGTGACAGAAACTATTTAAAAAAAGAGTTTTTCATTGCCAATGAGGAAAAAGTTATTGGGAATATAGCGGCTCTTGCTCCTCATAAAGATTATCTCACATTTCTGGAAACAGCACGATTAATTGCTGACGCTCTTCCCTGCCGTTTCCTGATTGTGGGTGAAGGAGGGATGCGCCAGTTAATTGAAGCGCGTATACGTGACTTGAAATTGCAGGACAAGGTAATCATGGCGGGTTTCAGAAATGATATAGAGATGATTCTTCCTGGCCTTGATGTTTTACTGTTCACCTCCGAAATGGAAGGACTCGGTTCTACAATACTTGATGCCATGGCCTGCAATGTTCCCGTTGTAGCTACTGCTGCGGGTGGCATTCCTGAAATTATTGTACACCAAAAAACAGGTATGCTTGCCGCGGTGAAGGATTCAAAGCAACTGGCTACTTATGTGCTGAAACTATTAACAGACGCTGATCTGCGGAAGTCAATCATTGCCAATGCAAAGCAAAGAGTCAATTCCTTTTCAAAAGAAGTGATGGCAGAGAAGACGATGGACGTGTATAAAGAAATATTGCAGGCGAAATAAGAGTACAGCAGTGAATGTTGAACGTTAGTTAACAGAGTAATAAGTTCTGAATTGTTTAATGAAAGTGTTCTGAATTATATAGCCCGTTTATTAGAAACCAGAACACTATTTTACAGAATGACTACTATCGTGCTGAGTGCCTCGAATCATCGTGTCCATTAGTTCCGTACTGGTGCCATTTCTGTTCCCTGAATTATCCGGTGGTTGAGGGTTTGAATTATCTAATGGCGAATTTTCCTTTTTATCTGTTTCGGTGGCAGATGGCTTACATGATAAACAACATAATATGATAACTGAAAATACCAAAGCTTTCATATTCTCTTTAATTAACATCTTCAAATATTGTTAGATCATTTACCCTAAAAAATCATGCATTCCTATAAATATTGATAGAAATAATTTCCTTGCTAAAGGGGATTAAGAAGATGTCCACATGGCAGATCATTACACTCTACCCTATTTTTCTGCCTCTATTCTTTGTTTGATTTGCTCTAAAGAATCAGACCCTTCCGCAATTAATTCGCTGATGTTAAAGGTATCGACACCTTCCCAATACAGATCATCATCTTCATCGTCGTTGCCTGATCTTCTTCTGAATTCCTTGCCGCTTCCCGGTGCAATAAGCACTGTTATTAATGTCCCGATTGCCATGATGCCCAAAAAAAGTAATAAGGGATGTTTTCTCATTGTATCAATTGTATGGTTAGGAAAATTTGTAGCTCATTCATTATAAATTTGATACCTGAAATGTAAAATTCCATAAAGCTTTATATATAGGCAGTGATGAACCAGTTAACCTTTATTTCCCTATGCAGTTTAGTTATCTCGGTTTTATATTGTGGATTTGCTTGCAAGTAAAAGGGAATTTATTCTACGTGTGAATGATGAAGCAAATAAATTTTCATTAGTGGTACCAATCCTCAATAAATGGAGTGGTTAATTTTCGATGGCCTACTACCCCGTCATTCTAATGATCTCATAATATATTGGGACAGTTAATTACATAAAGCCGGATGAAATCTCGTAGAATGAGGCCATGTTAATTATGCAATTATGACTAATTAAAGTAAAGGTTACTTTTATGCCGCCGTTTTTATATGTTCATATTAGATTTTAATGTAAACAACTAAGGATGGTCTTGTCTTTGTTTTTAATAAATTGAAATTTAATTGCATGAAACAGATCAAAATACTTTTGGAGGAACTTATCGAAACATGTTCTTCATATATTCAGGCCAGGATGAGACTGACAGTTTTACAACTATCAGAAAAGACTTCCAAGGTTGCATCCGACTTTCTCACCATTCTTATTCTTATTATCTTTTTTCTGTTTGCCTTCATCATGCTAAATGTAGGATTGGCTAAATGGATTTCTCATGGGCTCAACAATGAGTGGGGCGGATTCTTCATCATGGGTGGCTTCTATATTTTATTGGGAATTATCCTAATGGTTATGAAAGAGAAGCTCATCAGGGTTCCCCTTCTTAACGCCATCATAAAATCTTTTTTTTCCGTTGAAAAAAAGGCAGAAGATAAGGTTGAAAACATTGAACAATCGCTGGTAAATAAGCTTGATCCGGATTCCAGTAAAAAAAAAATGAACTAAGCGCTTTAACAATCGAACCCCCTGCTGATGGTGCGGTGGAGAAAAATAAGTTTGAACGAAACGCTTTAACAACAAGCAATTCTACCCCTGAGCATTCAGCTCCTACCAGGGAAGATAAAAAACAGGCCTCAAAAAAGGATACGAAGTTCGGTTTAAAGGACATATTCCCTGTTCTTAAAAAAACATTCAAGGAGTGGTTAGCGCTAGATCCAATCAGCCAAGGGGCAACCCTGGCTTATTTTGCTATTTTTTCACTTCCTACTTTGCTGGTATTGGTAGTTGCTTTTGCCGGCTTTGTTTGGGGACCGGAGGCGGTGACGGGGCAACTTTCTTCACAGATCAGCAGCATGATGGGGCCTGAGACAGCAGAACAGATTGAAAATATGGTTGCTGAAGCTTCTATTGAAGAGGAAAAATCAATCTGGGCTACCATCATAGCAATTGTTGTACTCATACTAGGCGCTACAGCAGTTTTCGTGCAACTTCAAAAGACTTTGAATCTTATTTGGGAAGTAAAACCTAAGACCAAAGGGAGCTTTTTATCTGTTATTAAGATACGACTCCTGTCTTTTGGATTGATATTGTCAATGGGATTTTTGCTGTTGATTTCCTTTGTAATAACCACAGTAATTTCGTTAGTGGGAAATTGGATGAGCGCCAAAATACCAGAGGTGGCAGTGGTGATTCTCCAAATCGCAAATTTTATTATTTCATTTGGATTAATATCAGTGCTGTTCGCACTCATGTTTAAATTTCTGCCTGATGTTAAAGTAAAGTGGAAAAGCGTTTGGACAGGTGGAGTAATAACTTCACTTCTTTTTACAATTGGCAAAATGGCAATTGGATTATTTCTCGCAAAGTTCCCACCATCCTCTGCTTATGGAGCAGCCGGTTCAATAATTTTAATCATGCTTTGGATGAACTACTCGTCTTTGATCCTTTTTTTCGGAGCCGAGTTTACCCACCAATATTCATTAGCCAGAGGATTAGAAGTACTGCCCTCAGACCATGCTGAAACGGCTAAGACAGACGAAAAGAAGAAAATAAAATCAGAGGACAAAAAATAATTCCTTCAACTCGGATTTTCCCTCGAGATACCTGATTTATTCAGCATCATTCCATTCAGTGTCATCGCATTTTTATAGGCGTAACCACCGATATCATTGTTAAAGAAAGCCCAAATATGATGCTTGTCAGCGATCCATTCAGTGAACTTCGAAGCATAGTTTCTCAACATCGTGTCAGTATAATCAGATGCATATAACCCTGCTGGGCCGTGAAAACGATAATAGATATCCTTTGCAGTAATCGCCTCAAAAAAGGGAAATCGTCGTTCGGATTGTGAAATAACCAGGGCAATGTGGTACCTCTTCATCAGATCAAGACTTTCTCTGGAAAACCAACCCGCCTCCCTGGCTTCTAAAGCAAAGCGATGCTGCTTGTAAGTTGATCTTAGCACCTTATAGAAATTTTCAGTCTTTTCAGGATGAAATTTGACAAAATGCGGGAGCTGCACCAACACCGGCCCCAATTTTTTACGTATGGGATCAAAAACCTCAAAAAATAATTTTAAGGAATTCTCGGAATTCAGCAACTTTTGATAATGTGTGATAGATCGGCTGAGTTTGGGGCAAAATTTGAAATTCGCAGGCACGGCTGATGCCCAGTTTAGAGCGGTTTGCGCCAGCGGCAGGTGGTAAAAGCTGGTATTAAGCTCAGACACACCGAAATGAGCCGCGTAAAATTTCAAATATTCTGCTGCTTTTAGGCCTTCCGGATAAAACTGTCCTTTCCAATGTTTGTAGCTCCAGCCCGAAGTACCTATATGATATTTCTGTAACATAGCTTCATTTGTATTGTGTTAAAAGGATAATCGGGATTTTTTGTTTCGAAGAGTACCAGTTAGCTGATATAGTACCTATAAATTGAACATCGAAGGCGTAATGGCGTAGAAGATATTCAGTTTTGATAAACTATCTCGGTAATGGGGTCGTTTCTTGGAGAATAATTTGCTTTGCAGGTCATAATTCCCTAAATATATCATGGCAGTCCAGTTGAAACGTATAGTTGTCACAGTTTCTAAGATTTTCCTCTGGATCATTTTATCTCTTGTTCTGCTACTGGTGGCAGTTATCATTGCCATTCAAATACCAGCGGTTCAAAATTTCATAACACAGAAAGCAGTACATTTTATCTCTGATAAAACGAATACTAAAGTAACGCTTGGCCACATCAATATTGGTTTTCCCAAATCTATTGTACTGAAAGATTTATTTCTGGAAGACATGAAGCACGACACGCTTCTTTATAGTCACCGGTTATCTGTAGACATAGACATGTTTAAGATTCTCTCTCATAAGATAGAATTCAACCAAATAGAAATTGAACAATTGACGGCACACATCATCCGCTCGATGCCTGACAGCAGTTTTAATTTTGATTTTCTCATGAATGCATTTGGTGCAGGTGATACTTCTGCGAAACCAGAGCCTGATACCTTAAAATCCGCCTGGAAGATTGCAATCAAAGGAATTGATCTTAAGAAGGTTCACTTCACCTTCGTGGATGAAACTGCAGGCAGGACCATGCAGTTTAGTATTGGCGGGTTTAACACTCAATTTAAAGATTTTGATCTGGATGAAAAACGGTTATATATAAAGAACATTGATGTCGATCATACCACCGCTTCAATTGTTCAAACCAAAAGCGCGGTTACTTCTGATACTGCCTCCGGGGCAATTCTATATGATATAGATGTGAAAGACATTAATCTCTCTGTTCTTAATGTTTTATTTCAAACTCCAGAGCAAAGATTGAACTTACAGGTTGATAAGGCTGGTGTATCTGCGAACAAAATTGACCTGCAGCGGCAACAGGTGAGCTTTAAGAAATTTAATCTTTCAAATAGTAGCATTGATTTTACGA
>JACCZV010000128.1 GCA_013695775.1 Chitinophagales bacterium
ATATTATTGAAACACACATTGGGGAAAAACGTTTATGCCCGTCATGGATTGCACAAGCAGCCATCCACGGTCTGCTGGATTCTACCGGAACAGTAGCAGTAATTGTTGCCGGAAGAAATTATCCTAATGTATGGAATGCCTTCTCGGAAGGAACACGCTTTACCCCAAACATCTCTACATATGATATTTCAACCATTCCATACGCTCCCATTTCGTTTGCAGCCGGAGATATTGTGTGGACTGATGAGTTGGGAAATTTAGTTGGAAATGGTTTTGATATTACAGTGAATCCCACTGTAACTACCCAGTATATTGCTACCCTTGCCTCCTGTGGCTTTTCCTCTGATACTGCTACTGTGACCGTTGGGGAGGTTGCTGTTCAGATAGGTAATGATACATCTATTTGCCAGGGTGACTCTCTGGTTATAGATGCTGGAAACACCGGAGCCGCTTTCAATTGGTCTAATGGAAGCACTGCCCAGGTCATCGTAGTGAATGCCCCCGGAACTTATTCAGTTGTTGTTTCAAACGGCAGCTGCTATGGTACAGACAGTCTCCAGCTTACCTTGGTGCCATGTCCTATTTCGCAATCTTTTTTTGGATCAACCACAACTTCTGTATGTCAAAAATTCTGTATCAGCTTCTTTGATTCATCATCCAACAATCCTGCTTCATGGCTATGGCTGTTTCCGGGTGGTACACCATCATCTTCCACAAGTCAAAATCCTCCTCCCATTTGTTACAATACTTCCGGCACCTTTGATGTTACACTTATCACTACAAGTGGAACTGGTATAGATACGCTTTTGCTTCCCGGTTATATTACCGTATATCCAACTGCGGCTTTTCCTGTAATTGTAGTCTCCCAAAATAATGATACGCTTACTTCCAGTCCTGCATCAACCTATCAATGGCAATTTAATAGCATTGACATTCCAGGTGCAACAAATCAATCTTGTATAATTACGCAAACAGGATTATATGGAGTGACAATCACTGACCAAAATGGATGTTTATCCTCTTCCACCGCCCTTGTGGTGCTTACCGGCATTTATTCTGCGTTTTCTGGTTCGAATGTTTCGCTTTACCCCAATCCGTCTAATGGAAAATTTGTTGTGAAAGGCTGGTCTGTGATAGTAATGGATGAATTTGCAATTGAAGTAATAAACCTCCTAGGCCAGATAATCTATTCTTCAAAAGAAAAGTTTTCTGCCTCTTTTGAGAAAGCTATTGATTTGCGTAAATACGGGTCAGGATGCTTTTTCCTTCGGATCGGTGTTTCCTCATCAGCAGGTGAAATAAAAGATGCGTACGTAATCAAAAAGATTATTACCGGGAAATGAACGCACCTCAGGACCTTATGCTCACTTGACCCTCTTAGCATTTATTGTAAATCAAAATCTTGGCCAACAGAGGTGAATTAAAACGGATGTTCTTTCGGTGTTTTCTCTATCCATACCTGCTATACCTTCGATGGCCGCGCGGCTTAATATCAATTCCACCTGCAATTCACCATCTTCATTATAATAAACGCTCCCGACAACAGCATTGAGCTCATTGCATTCAACATCATTGTTCTCTCGTAAGTAATAACAAGTTTTCCCTTCCTGTAATCTATATACCATTTAATAAAATAAATATTCACAGGAACAAGGGCAACAAAATAGATGAATATATTTATGATGTTTCGTTCCCAATAAAATAAAATAATGGTTCCTGCAGAGGCGATAAGAAATATAACTGCCGTAAAAACAAATGTTCCATGAATGCCCAGCATCCGGCTCAGGGTTACATCGCCCCGCCTGGTGTCTTCCTGATGCTGATAAATCTGTGTCATCGGATAGCTTCCTAATAGAAACAGCGAGCTCACGAATCCGAACAATAAATTTGACATAGTGAATTTATAATCTGTTGTAACGCCCACCTGCACGGCCGTATAGGTGAACCAGCCCTGGAAGAATATTACAGTGAGTGCTCCTATTAGTGGATATTTTTTGAGCCGGATCTTGTCAAAGCTATAAGCTTTGGAAACCAAAAGGTACATGATGATCATAGTGGCAAAGGGCAGATTAACAAGAAGCGATAGCAGGATGCCGAGAATATCGAAAAGCACCACAAGGTACCAGAGTTGCCGGGTAACTTTTGGCGGAGATTTTAATCCGCCGATGCTCTGCTCATCGCGGTCGTAGTAACTGTTGTATCCATTGCTTGCCGGATAGACAAAAAAGTGGAGAATTACGAAAACGGCAATGGCATCACTGATATTTACTTCTGTGTTCAGCAGCGCAAACCAATAAACCGGCATCAGGAAAAACGAGAACGGAATGCGCATCAACTGAAGCGCATTCAGCCATTCCTGTTTAGAATCAGTCTTCTTAAGATTTTGGGTCACCGGTTTCTAATCACTTATTAATTTAAGATTCATTAAAAGGTTTTACCATGGGTGGCATGCACAAGCTTATTTACAACAAACGGCAGATGTTTCAATATCGAAATTGCATGTCTCGAAAGTGCAGAGTTCACTAAAAGTGGCTGAAACCAACGCCCTGCTGTAAGTCGCATTGAAAAAGCTGATCTCCATTGCCTTGTGTATTCAGCCTCCATCTTGTATCGTGTAATCCCGTTAGATAAAAACCGCTCGATGATTGGTGAGCATATCGCTGAAGCCTGTAACGCCATGCTCATGCCATTGCCGCAAAGCGGAGCTATCAGCCCGGCAGCGTCTCCGATCATCATCACATGTTGTTCAACTGTTAGCTTTCGATCAAAACTGATTTGCGAAATCGTTTCCGGTTCCTGGAAAAGAAAGGTGCTCCTATTGCAAAAATATTTTTTAAGAAAAGGATTTTTGGAAAGTAGCTTTTCTTCCATAATTAAAATGTTGCCCTCATATTTTCTGAGGTTTTCCGCTTTTGTTAAATAGCAAAGGCAATAGCGATCATCTTCAACCTTCGAAATACCACAGTAGCCATCATGAAAATTGTGCAACTGAATTACATGATCCGGCAGATCAGTTTTGATGTGATACTTCACTCCTACCCAATTTTTTGATGGAGGTTGTGGGATAGAAGAAAAAGAGCGGCTCATTTTTTTATCCATGTTAGAGCGTTTCCCAAAGGCACCTATTACGACCTTCGCAGTAAAATACTCTCGTCCCACAGAAACTACGAATACGCCGTTTTCCTCTCTCACCTCGTCTACACGGCATTCTTCAAATATGCGAGCCCCTTTCTCCTTCGCCAATTCCGCCAGCGATGCATCCAAAGTAAAACGGCTGATGCCAAATCCGCCTGGTAATAGAGAATGATGGAGCGTGATACCCGTTACCGAAGACACCTGTAGCTCGGTGATGCGAGGCAGTTGCATCTCACTCAGGTGCAACCCTATTCTCTCTAAGAAATTCCATGACTCCATTGAAACATATTCTCCACAAACCCGATGAAAAGGATATTTTTCCCTTTCGAAGAGTGCAACTTTTCGCTTTGAATGTGCTAACTGAATCGCAAGTGACAACCCTGCGAGTCCCCCGCCAATGATGATGACATCATATGGTTCACCGGCCATCAGATGCTTCTCTTCTATAAACAATGAGGTAACGAAATGCCCATTCCCAACTGATATCAACAGTTTCGATGGAGGCCTTATTAAGCAACTGCCTCCAGTCATTCTCATTAAATCCGCGAAGCACACTTAAGGGAGCATCGTGCTTAACCAAATAGGATTTTGAAAAACATCTGGTGAGAAGTTTTATTGAATGATAGGCAATTGGTTGACGCTGCAGGTCATTGATGAGAAATCCCTGTTGGGCGGATTCTTTCATAAGCGAAAGCAACCTGATGATCTGCTTATCAGAAAAATGGTGCATAAAGAGGCAGCTCATGATCACATCGTACCTGATGCCACGGGATAAATGATTGAATACATCATCGCATATAAAATCTATTTCGGGATAATCTCTGCAATTCTCTTTTGCATACTCGATTGCTGTACTGTTCAAGTCAATTCCTGTAAGCTTGAAATTAATATTTCTCTTGCGGGCCCAACCTGCAACTGCTTTGAGCGTGTCGCCACCGCCGCATCCCGCATCAAAAACTGATAAATTCTTTTTTGATGAAGATAATTTCGAAAGTCCCTTTAAGGTAATGTTATATCCACCAAGCAATTTATTTACTGCATTCAGCTCATCATAGTTTCTATATAAATCATTCCCGGGCAGATCAGCCTGGTCCATGAGCTCGGGTCCTGGGTGGCGACGGCTGAAATCCACCTTCATGCAATCACCGGTTCAAGCAATGCAGTTTCTATTGTGATTCCAGGACCAAATCCCGCCGCAATGATGCATTCCTTTTTCTTCCAGGGTTGATTTTTTCGAAGCATACCTTTTAGCACAAAGAAGATAGAAGGTGATGACATGTTACCAAAGTTCTTCAGCACGATGTATGACTCTTTTAGGTCATCGGCCTGAAGACTGATGCCGCGTTGCACCGCTTCAAGAATTTTTCTTCCTCCGGGATGTACAACCCAATTAAGCCCATCCATTTTCCTTATAGAGAACTTATCTACCGCTTCGGCGATCAGTGGCCGCGCATTGCTCTCTATCAATTGGGGCACCAATGAATCCAACCCCATCAGGAAGCCCTTTTCGGAGGGGTGCCAGGTCATCATCGCTCCGCCGGCGTGAATGACTTTGGAATGAAAACCAGACAACCGTAATGATGGCAGATGTGTGTTTTTTAATTTTTTTTTGGAAGAAATAATCAATGCCGCAGCACCATCAGCGAAAAGTGAATTCACCACCATATTCTCATTGTCTATCTCTGGTTGAAAATGAATCGAGCATAATTCAACCATCACAATCAGCAC
>JACCZV010000157.1 GCA_013695775.1 Chitinophagales bacterium
GCCTGAGAGAGATCCATGCGGCCGTTAAGAAAGGCACGTAGTGTAAATTCACCAGCCCTCGCCGACCGGGCACCAGTTCTAATGAACTGCTAGATAATTTTTTGCTGAATAAATGGTGAGCCGTGGCAGGATATTTCCACCACATCTTCTTTTGTGTAAGAATGAGGTGCCTTAAAAACGGATGCAATCACTTCATCAATGATCTCTTCACCATTCATAATATGGCCGAGATGCATGGTATGAGAGGGCTGGTCTTTGAGCAGCTTGCCTTTAAAAATTTTATCACCAATGCTGATCGCCTCTTTTCCTGACAGACGAATTACTGCAATAGCCCCTTTGCCTGGAGGTGTTGCGAGGGCAACAATGGTGTCATCTGTAATCATTGATGGGGCATAATCTTGAAAAAGCAAAGGTTTTTAAAATTGATGGTTTGAAAAAGAAAGTGGTAAAATATGTGATTGAGCCATCCTCTTAGACGGAATTTTCATATCTATTTCATCAGGGGGAAAATTCTGCATTAGAATTCTAATAATCATTATAAACAATTAATTTCAAAAGCCTGCTTAGAAATGTACTTAAATCACACTAAGATTAAAAATAAGTTGGTTAGAAAGTAGATTCTTTAAGGGATTTTCATTGACCTTTTAATATCGGTTACCGTAAAACATCGTACTTTTAAAGATGTCTTCAATATTTTTAGTATGAAAATGAATATCTATATCAGCTTAATTCTTTCTCCTTTCTTAACATTTCTTGCCTTACCAACTCATGCACAAGTTACCGATTGGCAATGGGCACAAGCCGGCGGAGGTACTGATTGGGATTTTGGTAATGATGTAGCAACAGATATCCAGGGGAATGTTTACGTCACCGGATATTTTGCCTCCCCTTCGATAACCATCGGCAATGTAATACTTGACAATAGCGAGTCCTATTACGAAGATATTTTTGTTGTGAAGTATGATTCCTCAGGAAATGTAATGTGGGCAAATAAAGCAGGAGGAACTTTAAGTGATGCAGGCCAGGCTATCATTACCGATGATGAGGGCAATGTATATGTGACTGGATACTTCCAATCCACCTCAATAACATTTGACAATATAGTAGTTAATAATACAGGTAATTACAATATTTTCCTGGTGAAGTATAATGCACTCGGTGACTTACAATGGGTGAAAAATTCCAAAACGGTTAGTACCGGATATCCTTACAATGACTGTAAGGGTTTAACAATTGATGCCACAGGAAATATTTACCTGTCGGGAGCGTTTCAGGCCTCCTCAATTTCGTTTGATTCCTTCATTCTTGATAACGCCGGAAGTGAAACATCAGATATGTTTGTTGCGAAGTATGATGTATCCGGAAATGTAATATGGGCAAGGAGCGCCAGCGGCGGCAATGAGGATGGCTCCGAAGGTATTGTTGCGGATGCGCTGGGCTATGTGATTGTTACAGGTTATTTTAATTCAGGCTCGATCATTTTTGGCAATGATACCCTTAATAATTCAGGTAATTTAACTACTGACATGTTTATTGTTAAATATGACTCTGATGGAAAGGTAATCTGGATCAATCAAGGGAGTGGTACCACAAACAATGACTATGGGCATGATGTTGCAACAGATGAAGGCAACAATATTTACGTAACCGGAGCATTTTATTCCGATCAAATCACCTTTGACAACTTTAGCATCAGTAATAGTCAGGCGGGTGGCTACTCAGACATGTTTCTGGTTAAGTACAATGCGGCAGGCAATGTAGAATGGGTTCAGAAGGTATATTGCACAAATAATGATTATGCGCATAGCGTGGCAACGGATAAAGCTGATGGTGTTTATGTAAATGGATGGTTTGATGGCAGCATGACTTCTGATAGCATAACGCTTACCTCTGCCAATGCTTCTACTGATATCTTTATTGCCAAATATCATAAATCAGGAAATTTTATATGGTTGATGCAGGGAAATGGATATGGGCCGGATTACAGCTACAGTCTTGCAGTTGATAAAAACAAAAATGTATTTATTACTGGTGGCTTTGCATCTGACACACTGCAATTTGGAAATATTTCAGTACCCAACTCTTTCTCTGACAGCTCCACTTACTACTACGATATGTTTCTTGCTAAATATAGCAGCAACTGCGTGAATGTCTTTTATGCTGACTTTGATGGTGATCAGTTTGGAAACTCCGACTCAGGGATAATTGCCTGCGCGGCGCCTAATGATTTTACAACTGACTCAACTGATTGTGATGACACAAACGCAACCATATATCCGGGTGCTACTGATATTCCAGACAATGGTATAGATGAAGATTGTGATGGTGCAGATGAAACCGGCACAGGCATACAAGTTTATAAGAGTGCTTCAGCATTGGCCCTTTATCCAAATCCTTCAAATGGTAAATTTATAATTGACTTTGCGGGATATACTAAAACGTCTGCAACGGGATTTCTGGAAATACAAAACATGATCGGCGAAATAGTATATTCAGAGCATATCATGATTTCAAACGGCAAATTGAAGGAAGAAATGCAGATAGACCCATCGTTTCCCGAAGGCATTTATATAGTGACAATAGTTACTGATCAAACATCACTATCAAGACCTATTATATATCAAAGATAATTTTTAGGGATATCCTAATACTTTGGTCTGTTGGGGAGATACCTACATTTATGTAACTGAGCCGCATTCTTTGATTTTTATATATAGCAATATATCTTTGCATGCTTCTTATAGAGGAATGATCGAAAAGTACATAGACGAAGTATCTCACCATGAAAATTTTATTTGTCTGTCTTGGGAATATCTGCCGTTCGCCGATGGCTGAGGGTGTGATGAGAAATCTTATACAAGAGCACAATCTTGATTGGGAGGTGGAGAGTGCGGGCACCGAATCTTACCATGTAGGTGAATGCCCCGACAACAGGGCAAAAAGAACTGCCGCTAAATATGGATTGGACATAAGCAGGCAGGTAGCGAAGCAGATATCATCGAAAGATTTTGAATGGTTTGATCTCATCTATGCTTTAGCAACAGATGTGATGGATGAGATATTATCATTGAAGGGAAGCATTACCCATCGTGACAAGATCAAATTATTTATGGATGAATTGTTTCCGGGCGAATACCGCGATGTGCCGGATCCGTGGTATGGTGATGAATCGGGTTTTGATCCGGTATACCATCTTATTAAGCAAGGCTGTGAAAAGATCATTGAACGTCACATGGCAAGCTCGCAAAATTATGCAGTCGAAAAGAAGTGAAAAACACAATACCCTCATTTCACAATAAACATCTCATCAATTAAATAATCGGCGCCCGCAAATTTATCTATAACAAAAAGCGTATACCGTACATCTAACGCGATGTTGCGGCATTGCGAAGCATCAAAATAGATATCGCTCATCGTCCCCTCCCAGCAGCGATCGAAGTTGGTACCGACCAGTTGCCCTTCCCCATTAAGCACGGGACTACCGCTATTTCCGCCGGTGGTATGGTTCGATGCAATAAAACAGGTGCGCAAATTTCCGGAGGCATCGGCATATTGTCCGAAATCTTTTTGTTCATAGAGCTGAAGCAGTCTTTCGGGGGCATCATAAAATTCATCGTTTGGAAAATATTTTCCTACGAGCCCATCAATGGTAGTATAGTAATTATATACAACACCATCACGGGGCTGATAGCCTTCCACCTTACCATAAGCAACCCGCAACGTAGAATTTGCATCAGGATAAAACCGTCGCTCTCTCATAATCTCCATCTGTGCCCTCATATATTCCCGATTGATAATATTTAACCGGTCATTCAAACGCATATAGGCAGGTAAAATGGATGAATCATAATGATCCTTAAGTGCTGTTGCTAAGATGAATGCGGGATCTTGCAATAATATTTTTTCCCTGCCTTTTTTATAATCATTCAAAAAATCCAATACCAATGCTTCGTTGTCTAAGAAGGATTTAGCAAAAATGTCTGAAGCATACTCCCCATAATCCCCATCATATTTATTCAAAGATTGAAGGAAAGACTTAGGAAGCCGATCTGATGGAAGGCGTTGAATTGACATATTTATCATTTCCGAGGTCATCTTCAGATCGGTTCGTGCGTCATAATCTTTAAAAAAAGCTTTGACTTGTGCTTTGGCTTTTTCTGTTAGCTTAAACATACCCTCGGATGATGTCGTATCAATTCCTGTTTTGTCGCTGAACGGTTTCACTATACCAGCAATCCTGAATATTTCAGGACTCATCAATGCTTCGTTATAATAATCTATCAAGGGCTGCAGGAGACGAATGCTATCATAAACGATCTTTAATGAAGGCAAAATCTGGTCATAATTTTTTTGCCATTCTGGATTGCTAAGGACACGACTGTTAAAATCAGATTCATAGGCCATCTTTTTTTCAATGGCATCTGCTTTCTTCAAACCCATTATCTCACCCTGCCACTTTTTCCACGCATTAGACAACCCATAATATTTGGCGGAGTATTTTATTCTGATGGAATCGTTTGTCATCATATCATTCCACCAGATATTTAATCGGGCATCTCTGATGGCGACTTTCTGGGGATCAGAAATATTTTGAATCACATCCACTGCATATGAAGAAATGTATTCAGTGGTCCGGCCGGGAAACCCATATACCATTGTGAAATCGCCCTCCTGAACTCCTTTCATAGAAATGGGAAAAAAATAACGTGGCTTGAATGGAACATTCTCTGCGGAATACTCGGCGGGCCTATTATTTTTATCTGCATAGATTCTAAACAAAGAAAAGTCAGCCGTATGCCGGGGCCACATCCAGTTGTCCGCATCGCCACCGAAATTACCTATCGATTGAGGCGGCGCACCCACCAGTCGCACATCTTTGTAGGTTTCAGTTATAAAAAGATAGTACTGATTGCCATTATAGAAACCTCTGACATATGCCCCATAATGTGATCCAAGGATAGCCTTCTGCTCTATTGTTTTATTGTTTATTTCAATCTGTTGTTGCCGTTCTGATTCACTCATGCCATCGGTTACCCCCATCAATGCCTGACTGGTAACATCTTCAATCTTTATAATAAATGTAACGGAAAGCCCGGGGCAGATGAGTTCATCTTCCTGCCGCATCGCCCAGAAACCATCTTTTATATAGTCATGCTCTATGGAGCTGTGCGATTGAATCTGTCCGAACCCACAATGATGATTGGTAAGAACCAGCCCCCTATCAGAGATCACCTCACCGGTGCATCCGCTTCCAAAAAGCAAAACTGCATCTTTCATGGAAGAACGATTCACGCTGTAAATATCTTCAGAGGAAAGCTTCATCCCCTTCGACTGCATGTCGGCGATGGTAAGCTGATCAAGCAGCAGAGGAAGCCACATACCCTCGTCTGCAAAGGCTTTAAGGGAATTCATTAAAATCGAAATGCATAAAGAGATTTTGAGCGTGTTATGTTTCATGCTGGTAATTTGGTTTCAATCGATCAATCAGACTCTTCTCACACCGAGTAACATTATATTTCACAAGTATCTAAGATTTGGCAGTGAGACGTTCAAAAATGCGAAAATTTTATTCGTGCTGTAACTTTTCCCATGAGCCGAACGCCAAACAGTGGATTTAAACAACACAAATAATAACCGATTAAAAACATCCCCCTATGAAAAATGTACTTCTTCTTGCATTAAGTTTATTTCCAGCCACGATATTCGCTCAAAGTTCTGTACAATCTTTTTTTGATAAGTATGCCGGAAAAGATGGATTTACAACAGTGAAAATCTCACCTTCTTTGTTTGGTCTCATTGCTTCGGCAGATATTGAAGATGAGAACCTTACAATGATCAAAGATATCACCGGTGTTAATGTTTTAATTTATGATGGAAAGGGAGGGAAATCGGATAATCTATTGGATAATTTATATGGGGAAGCCCGATCATTGATCAATTCCGGATACGAAGAATTGATGGCTGTGAAGGAGGAGGGGACAGACTTGAAAATCCTTGCAAAGTCTGCGGGGCATGGTATCATAAGCGATCTGTTAATCATGGGAAAAGATGAGGGTGAATTCATCTATGTAAATGTGCTTGGTAAAATTGATTTGAAAAAGATTAAATCGCTCGGCCAATCGATTGATATAAAAGGGATGGAACATTTAAAGGATCTGGACGACGGGGATAAAAAATAACTAAGAAGAAATCATAACTCCTAATTCTAAGACAAGGAAGTTCCCCTTCCCTGGAAGCGTGCAGGATGGCTTTCTCATGGTTTGGTTCCCATTGGCTGCCTGCCGCTTCTTTTTAATTCATTTCATCATCTACAACATAATCCTGTTATGAAAAATTTTATCCTCTCCCTTTTGTTCATCCTTCCATTGTTAGGCTTTGCTTCAAACCAAAATGATCCCATACCACCAGAAGGCAGCAAAGAATCGTTTAAGTTATCCCTTTATATACCAGGGTTATTGGTAAAGGCGGGGTCATTGTTTGTTTCAAAGGATCGCAATCCGGAGGTAAAAAAGCTATTACGATCAGTGCGCAGCGTAAGTGTGGTTGTGAGGAAGGGAGAGGCTTTTCGTAAATATGCAGCCTCTGATAAATATGAGAAAAAATTAAATAAGCTGGAGCGTCAGAAATTCACACCGCTATTTGATGTAATGAGTTCTGAAGCCAATGTCTCCATTCAGATTAAGCAAAACCAACGGTCTCACGTCCGTCAGCTGGCAATTCTGATAAATGATGAAGATGAGAGCTTTATATTTACCAGGGTTCGTTGCAACTTCAATATAAGTCAATTGCAGGAATGGATGAAAAGTGCGAAAGAAAAGAATCAGCTTGATTTCTCTTCTTTCCCATCTTCAATAAGGTCCCTTTCCGGCCATCCTTAGACGGCTGAATACAAAAAAAATCCCTCGGGCTAACGCAAGGAAGAAGGTAAGCAAAAGCGCAATCCAAAAATGACTTGTGATTTCATCTTCATATAGAGCTACTGCCAAAAGAGGAATGAAGATGGCGATCAAAACATATAGGGTATTTCCGAAATTCTAACTTTGCATCCTTTAATGTATGAGCCGCGAGTTACACTTTGGAATAGTTGCCGGATTATTGATCGTAGGATGGATGATTCTTGGCTATATATTTCATTGGAATGAGGGCGGGATTGAAAAATTTACCCCCTACCTAAGTTTACTTATTCTCCTTGCTGCGATTTATTTTTCTATCTTATATAAAAGAGACCGCGATCAGGCTGGTGTTATATCCTTTAAAGAAGCTTTCATAACAGGCCTTTCAGTAAGCTTTGTTGTTGGATTAATGGTAGGTTCATTGTTAATGATTTATGTGAAGTATATAAATCCGGCATATGTGGGCGAAATGATTGATGAGATCTCCAAGTATTATAAAAAACAAGATGCCACTCAGCAACAACTCGACAAAGGCATAGCAAGCATAAAGGCAATGTACTCTCCCTTTGGCCAGTTTACATATGGTATCGGAACTACAATGCTTACGGGTCTCCTTATTTCTGCCCTTGCAGGCTGGATCATGCATCGGAAAAAATAGCTGTCATTAAGATATTGAAATTTATCAATCTTTACCCTAAGCTTTGGGGGATGTTTGAACCCATGATGTTCGCTAACTAATAGTGGTAGCATAAGCCATCGTAAAAATTTGTTTGGAAGCCAAAGAAATTGATCGAAAAATGATTAGGCCATCTATACCGAGCGGCAGTCGTGACTTTTCTTCGGAAGAAGTTTACAAGCGGCAATATATTTTCAGAATCATCAAAGGTGTGTTTGAAAAATATGGCTATCAGCCTATTGAAACACCTGTTATGGAAAACCTTGAAACGTTAGAGGGGA
Source organism: Chitinophagales bacterium (assembly GCA_013695775.1). Classification (GTDB taxonomy): domain Bacteria; phylum Bacteroidota; class Bacteroidia; order Chitinophagales; family UBA10324; genus JACCZZ01. The sequence continues at coordinate 7,851 of JACCZV010000157.1, forward strand.
AATATGGGGAGGAGGGGGACCGGTTATTGTTTCGAATTTTAAATTCCGGAGATTTCAAAAAAGATATAAGTGCTTCAGAGTTTGCTGAATCAACTGCGCACCAGTTAATTCCTAAAGTGGCTGCCAAGGGATTGCGTTACGATCTCACTATTCCTTTTGCACGTTACGTAGTAATGCATCAAAATGAAATTAATTTTCCATTTAAGCGATACCAGATTCAACCCGTTTTCAGAGCTGACCGGCCTCAGCGGGGGCGCTATCGTGAATTTTATCAGTGTGATGCGGATGTTATTGGCAGCGATTCACTGGTGAATGAGATGGAACTTGTTCGCATCTTTGATGAGGTATTTTCGATATTAGGAATAACAGTCACCATAAAACTTAACAACCGTAAGATATTAAGCGGAATGGCAGCTTCCATCAATGCTTCAAATAAATTTTCCGACATAACTGTTGCCATTGATAAGCTGGATAAGATAGGGTTGCAAGGTGTAAGACAACAACTTACAAAAAACGGATTGAGTGAAAGTCAAATTCAGATACTTGAAAAGTTCTTTAGTCTAACGGGAGAAGCAAAACAAATGCTGAATGAGGCGAAATTGCTTCTGATAGATTCTGAAACAGGCTTAAAAGGCATTGCAGAAGTTGAAAAGATCATCGAGCTTCTTGACATTTCAGGTACGACTAAAGCTGCGGTAGAAGTCAATTTTACCCTTGCACGGGGATTGGATTATTACACCGGAGCCATAATGGAAGTGAAACCAAATGAGATAAAGATGGGCAGCATTGGAGGCGGTGGAAGATATGACGACCTTACAGGTGTGTTTGGGTTGAAAGGTGTTTCAGGTGTAGGAATTTCTTTTGGCGCCGACCGTATTTATGATGTTATGGAGGAATTGAAATTATTCCCTGCAACTACTCAAACAGGAATAAAGATTCTTTTTACACATTTCAATGAAGCCTCTCTCAACTATTCATTGCCTTTATTGCAACAGGTGCGGGTAGAGGAGATCCCGGCGGAGATTTACCCCTCATCCGAAAAAATTAAAAAGCAACTAAAATATGCTGATGATAAAAGAATTCCTTTTGTGGTGTTGGCAGGTGAAGATGAAATGCGAACTGGAAAGCTGACATTAAAAAATATGCAGAGTGGCGAGCAGCAATCGTTGAGCATCGAAGAGATCATTCAAAAATTAAAGTAATTTCTCTGTTGTAAAGACTTTCAAGTTTGTATCATCTCCAGAAAAGTTTTGAGTATTAAAGCCACGTGCAAGAAGATTATGTCAAGCACCCATTATATTAGTCCTGATCATCTTTCACTTCAAAGAATTAAACAGATTATTGATGAAAATTATCGGCTCGCGCTTAGTGAAGAATCACAACAAAAAATAATTGCCTGCAGAAATTACCTCGATAAAAAGTTAAAGGCCTCTGATCAGCCTTTTTATGGCATCAATACCGGTTTCGGTTCATTAAGGAACATAAGGATTTCCAACAACCAAATTGAACAGTTGCAGGAAAACTTAGTCATGAGTCATGCCTGCGGGGTAGGTGAAGAAGTGTCTCATGATATCGTGAAGCTGATGCTTCTGCTGAAGGTACAGTCACTCTCTTACGGACACTCTGCAGTTTCAATATCAACAGTTGAGCGGTTAATAGATTTTTATAACTACGGCATACTTCCGGTCGTATATCAAAAAGGCTCACTTGGCGCATCCGGCGATCTTGCACCCCTCGCACATTTAAGCTTGCCGCTGATAGGGAAAGGTAAAATAAATTATGATGGGAAAAAATATCCGGCTGAGGAAATTCATAAGATATTCAAACATCAACCAATCAAATTGCAGTCTAAAGAAGGACTTGCACTCCTGAATGGCACTCAGTTTATGAGCGCTTATGGCACCCAAATGCTTATAAGAGCGAAAAAGTTATCCCGCCTCGCCGATTTCATTTCATGTATTTCAATAGATGCTTTTGATGTCCTTCCAGATCCTTTTAACGTACTGCTGCATAGAGTTCGCCCGCACAAAGGACAATTAGAAACCGCAAATTATATTTTAGAAACTCTTCAGGGGAGTGAAATCTTCTATCTGCAGAAATCTGATGTGCAGGATCCCTATTCCTTCCGCTGCATCCCCCAGGTTCATGGTGCTTCCAAAGATGCAATTCGCTATTGCGAAGAGGTCGTAACAACAGAAATAAATTCTGTCACAGACAACCCGATCATCTTTCCTGAAGCCGATCAAATACTGAGCGGTGGAAATTTTCATGGGCAGCCGATAGCCATTGCACTGGATTTTCTAGCCATTGCCTTGGCGGAGCTTGGAAGCATCAGTGAACGAAGAACTTATTTGCTGGTGAGTGGCCAGCGAACGCTACCTCCATATCTGGTGGCAAGTCCGGGGGTAAATTCAGGCCTGATGATTCCGCAATACACCGCCGCGGCATTGGTGAGCGAAAACAAGCAACTCTGCACACCTGCATCAGTAGATTCTATCATCTCTTCTAATGGTCAGGAAGATCATGTGAGCATGGG
>JACCZV010000191.1 GCA_013695775.1 Chitinophagales bacterium
GGGGATCTTAAAAATGCAGCTGAGAATTCAGAGATTATGCAGTTGCTAAATGGTAAAGGTGCCAAAGAGCAAATGATTCATCAGGGAATGGTAGCGCCTCAATTTCTTATTGGCAGCGCGGGTGGTCCCTGTTATACCAACAGTCAGGGTGTACCCTGGACGGCTGCTTATATTAATGGAGATGCACAAGGCGACCTTACTTCAGACTTGCGGTCAAACGTTGGAGCCGAAACAAGAGCGAAATTGGTGTACGAATATCTGCTTCAGTTTACAGATGATCCTTATGTGAAAGACACACTTCGTTTTCTAATGACGCGTGAGGTGGCTCACTTTCAGATGTTTGAAGCGGCACTTGAAACCATTCCGGCAAATTTCCCTCCGGGAATATTACAGAGTGACCCCCGTTATAGCAACTTATATTTTAACATGTCGAGCGGTAACGATTTTCGCGGTCCATGGAATGAAGGGCAAAGCTCCCGTTTAGGAGAAACTTTTCAATTCATTGAGGACCCCATCAGGCATGTGATGGAAACTAACAGCCTCCTCAGCCAACAAGCTGCAGGCACCGACCGGACAGACGCATCTGTGCAGAAATTAGATACTCAATTGAGTGGAATGAGAAGTGAAGAGGTGAATTCCGCAGCACCTATGGGCGAACAGCAATGGAACAAGTCACCTACTGAAGATGCTATGATGGCTAAGACAAAGGGCCGTTCCAGAGGAAGTGTTGAAGTTGGTGAAATGGATGAGGATATGTCCGGAAATACCAAAGGCAAAAAATCCAGCGGTGGTAAGTCAACAAGCAGCGGAAGAAAGAGATAACAATAAAAATTTACAACAAGTAACGGACGGTGTAGACATTACATACTACACCGATCCGCTCTGTTGCTGGAGCTGGGCCCTTGAGCCACAATGGAGGAAACTGCTAAACAAATTCAGTGGGAAAATTCATTGGAATTATTGTATGGGAGGGCTTATTCCCGACTGGAACAATTATAATGATCCGGTAAATTCTGTCACCCGTCCAATACAGATGGGTCCCGTATGGATGCATGCGGGGCAACTCTCTGGAAGGCCAATTGAGCATAACATTTGGATGAAAGATCCGCCAGCATCTTCTTATCCTGCCTGTATAGCGGTAAAATGCGCCCAATTGCAATCTGCCGAAGCTGCTGATAGATATCTTATTATGCTGCGCGAAACCTGCATGCTCAAAGGCATCAACATTGCTAGGGAATCCACTTTGATGGACGTCGCCGAAAGCCTTGCCGAAGAAACTCCTGATTTCAATTTAAACACCTTCGGGGAGAATTTAAAAAATGATACTGGCCTTGAAGCCTTCCGCAAGGATCTGCAACAAGTTCAATATTTAAAGATTAACAGATTTCCAACATTGATTTTCAGGAGGCCACAGCAAGCGTCTCTTATTATTACAGGATATCAGCCTTTTTCCGTTTTAGTTAATGCAATACAGCAAATGTCTCCAGAGCTATAGAAATGTTGCAGTGAATTCCACTGGGCTATTTTTCACAGTGAGCGGAGTAGAGCTCTGTGCCCGTAAGACCATTGTCAGAGGGGAGTGAAGTCGAACTGTATAAGTAACCATCCAACTACTCCGCGCATGATGTCATCATGCTATCAAAGGATAACCTTAGCTGGAAGATCTCATAAAAACATTCAATTCATCTAATTCAGATTCATGAATGGTTCCGGAAAATCTTCAAATCAGTTTACCATCCGCGTTTATGGTATTTTACAAGATAAGTCCAAGAGCATAATGGTGGCTGATGCGTTTCAGCATGGCATGCTGTTTACAAAATTTCCAGGAGGGGGACTTGAATTCGGAGAAGGTACAAAGGATTGCCTCATAAGAGAGTGGGGGGAAGAACTGGGGCAACAGATAAAGATTGCAGAACATCTATATACCACAGATTTTTTTCAAATCTCCGCCTTTAATCAAAAGCAACAGGTCATTAGCATATATTATCGTGTGGTGCCGCTTGATGAACCAAAAATTAAAATTTCTGATATTCCGTTCGATTTCACTAAGAAAGAGGGAGCAGAATCTTTTAGATGGATCTCCCTCACCGAATTTCATGAGAAAGCCTTTACCTTTCCAATTGATAAGATCGTTGCGCGTAAGATTCGTGAACAGCTTTAATGGCGCCAATCTGCATTCACTTGCTCCCATTTATCCCCAACTTGATAGATGATTGCAGAATTAGGTTTTAGAGATTTTAAAAGAAGATGATATGCGTTACCTTCAAAATCGACCTTGTAATGTTCATTTTCATAGTCACTGATACCTATCCCTTCCCACCACCACCAATTCCCATACTGGTTAAAGGTAACCGTTAGGTTATTTATGGAATCCACTGTAACGTGCACTCCCTGATCCTTAGCCATCATATTAAATTGAGTTACATCTCTCATTTGTCCCTTGAATGGTTTCTTGCGTATAAGAGCCAATGCTTCCTTAAAGCCGGAAGGTTCATTATAGATTCTATACATATACAAGCCTTGATAATTATCCGGAATATTCAGGATCACTACTTCATCCTTTTCATACCAACGAAAATCATCCAATAGGCTATAGTATATTTTCGTGTTTTCGCACCACCACCTGTTAGTTTGCCATAATAATAATACTGAAATCAGTATCAGTATTAAAGCAATACCATAAAATAATCTTTTCGGCAGAGCAGCAAAAAGAACGGACACAGTCATCCAGAAAAATATAGAAGCGAGATATCCATAACGATCATTTTCACCATGCATAAGCGTAACCATATATAAGGTAATGATAGGAGTAAGCGATATAAAAAAAAGTAGTAAGCTCATCCCTGCAATTCGCAGGCGATTATGTAACAGGTTATAAAAAATAAGAGCGTATAGAAACAGCAACATAAATATTGACAGCATTACAGCGATGCCTGAAGTTGTTTCCGCTGTGCTAAAAATTTTCATTTTTAATGAATGCTCGAAATAGCGCGTAAAGAATAGATATTTGAAGAGGTATCTGAAATAGTTAGAGAAAATATCATGAAATGAAAGGCGGAAATGGGTGTCTGCGCCATAGTGCCCTACCCATTGACCGAGAATCAGTTTATTTATAACAAAGTATCCGCCTATAAATATTATTTGCGGGGCTAATAAGATCAATATATTGCGCCAAGTCATCGTTCCTTTGTTGAAAATGGAATGATGAATAATAACAAGCACAAAAATCATTACCGGGGTAATGAGTGTGATTTCCAGTGTAAAAAGCGATAACAGGAAAATGACTTGCATCCACCAGAGGTCTTTTCCTTTTCTTGTCTGTAAAAAATTCCAGGTAAGAGTTAGAACCAATAGAATACACAACGTTGACAAGAGGTAATGAACGCAGACGCGCCATACCAGCACTTCTGCCTGGTAAGGTGACAAAAGAAATAAAAGGGTGCCTATGAATGCTGTAATCGATGCATTAGATACGGAGCATTCTTTCAATATTCTGCAAAACAGGCGGTAGGATAAGAAGCCATTAATAGTATGCAATAAAGTGAATGAGATATACCATGGCCAGCCATTCAGATTAAACAGCTTGTATAGGAGATAAAAGAAAAAAACAGAGGCCTGCTGATTCGCATGCCACCCGAAAGTGGTGAGAGCTCCCGTAATTGGTTCCTGATTAAATTTATTTTGCCATCCTAAAAAATCGGTTACAAATCCTGCCTGGTGTGCAGGGAAATAAATAATCAGGACGAATAAAAATAAAAGGGCAAATAGAAAAAATTGATTTGATTTTTTCATTTATCAAGAGCAAAGGCACATGAATTCCATAACTATTCTTTATGACTTGATGAGAAAATTAATTAATTCTTACTCTTTTTAAATCGAGGAGGTTCATTGGATTGTTTGGAATTCCGGAAATGTTCTTTTGAAGAAATCGTATCACCTGGTCATAATAGAGAGGGATAACAGGAGCTTCCTCCATTATCAATTTATCCATCTCTACATATATACTATTCCGAATTGAATCATCTGTGATGGTGAAAGCGTTTTCATACATTCTGTCAAATTTGTCATTCTTGAAGCGAGTGTAATTAGGCGGTGCACCGTACCCGCTGTAAAACAATGCTAGAAAATTTTCTGCATCAGGGTAATCGCCAATCCACGAGGCGCGAAAGCATTTAGCATTTCCTTTTATCATCTGTTCGTTTAAGGCTTTTCCCTGCATAGTTTCTACAGAAACATCTATACCTATCTGCCTCATCTCATTCACTACATAATTGCATAGAACCTCTGCGGTTGAACTGCAGAAAAGCTTGATGGGCGGCATTGGGTTGCCTGCGTCGTAGCCGGCATGTCTGATAAGATCGCGGGCCTTCTGCGGGTCGTAATGATACTTTTGCACTCTGCTTGCATCATATGCTGCCAGCCCCCGCGGCACAAATCCATTCCACGCTGGCACGCCGATGTTATTTCGGAGATATAAGATCATCTTGTCTTTGTCTATTCCATAGCTGATTGCCTGCCTGATTTCGTTCTTCATTAAAGGGTTTCTCTGTGAGGTATCAGATAAGTTGAATCCGATGTACTCGGTGTTTAGATATACAGATTTTTGCACTTTGATGGTCTTTGCATACTTAGGCTGTAGTTCTCCGTCCTTGGTAAGCAGATCATCCTTAAAGCTTGGATCAATGTCTGAGATAAAATCATATTCTCTTTCACGGAATTTTAAAAATTCTGTTGCTTTGCTGTCAATGAAAGTTATCCTCACACCATCTGCATATGGCAATCGCCTTTGCTGCTCATCCAGCTCGAAATAGTTTTTATTCTTAAAAAGCAAAAGTACGGCCCCCTCTTTCCAGACTTTCAATTGAAATGGACCGGTACCGACAGGATGAGTTCTGAAACTTGATGCCCCCTGCTCAACAATTTCTTGTGGAACAACGCTGCAATATTGCATGGTAAGAATTCCCTCCAATGGAGGATAAGGCCTGAGAAGCTTTATTTGAAATGTAGTGTCATCAACAGCTTTGAATGGTAATATTGAATCTACTTTATCATTAAAAATCCAGGAACCTTTAGAGGCAACTGAGGGATTAATAATGCGTTGAAAACTATATACGAAGTCTTTAGCTATTACGACCCTTCCCTTCCCATTATTAAATAATGGATTATCGTGAAAGAACACATCGTTTTTAAGGTGAAATGTGTAAACCTTGCCATCCGGAGAAACCTCCCATCTTTTCGCGATGCAAGGAATTATGTGCAAGTCGCTGTCGGCTTGCACCAGCCCATTAAAAATCATATTTACACCCCAGATATTTGACTGGGTGCTTGCGAATGCAGGGTCGAGCGAGGTAATTCCCGCCGCCTGATTATAACGAAATATTTTCAGATCATCTTCGGATGTAGAATGATTGCAAGACACAAAAGAATAAAGCACTGGGATGGCAATGTATTGCAAAGCACAAGCAAGGGCGGGATTCAACTTGGATAATTTATTTTATAGGTTGCAGAAAATTTATCATGAAAAATTTTGAATAAATCCTCTCTTTGACCTTTATTCATTTTTATCTTCTCCCTGCTTCCGCTCTTTCATCTCAAACTCTTCCTCATGCCGCTCTTCGTCTTTCACCCATTGGCCTGACTTGTCAATATAAAAGTTTTTTTTCCCGTCGGTGACACGGGCAATGCCCTCATGAAAGAATAAGGCATCAGCATATTGCATAGGAATTATCATATTCCCTTTTGCATCAATAAAACCCCATTTATCATTTTGTTTAACTGCAGCAACACCATCAAAGAAATTGCGGGCATCATCATATTGCAGTTTAATTGCGGCTTCTCCGATGCGATTGATAAATCCAAATTTGCTATTCTTTGAAACACGTGCAAGGCCATCTATATAATCGTCGCCAAAGTCATAAATCGGTTGAATAAGCCATTCGCCAGCGTAGTCAATATATCCATTCTTCACACCGACAGCCACCCGTGCCATGCCATCAAAGAATTGTGAGGCATCGTCATATTGCATAGGTATAGCAAGTTCCCCTTTTTCATCAATGAACCCTCTCATACTTCCTGTAATTACTATGGCATAACCCTCTCGGAATTCACTGCCGGCGTCATATTTCGCTTCTACAAGCACCTGTCCATTCGCATCTTTATAGCCGGCTTTTGCGTTTTCATAAAACCTTACAGGAGATTGGGCAAAGGCGGAAACCGAGAAACAGATGAGCAGGATAGAAAATGTCAGAATTTTTTTCATAGTAAGAAGTTGAGGATGGGAGACCAGTTATTTTTTACAGGTTTAAGATACTTAAAATTCGCATTCAACCAGAAATTTCAATGGATGGAAAAGAAAATAAAAAAGCTAAAGAGAAATTTCGAAAATAACAGGAAGGTTGAGATTTCTCACGTTGTTCGAAATGACGCTAAACTGTTGATTCGTCATTTCGACGATAGGAGAATCTCATGAATAACAGAAGACTGATGGAGATTTCTCACATTGTTGGAAAATGATGCTACACGGTATTGTTAGAGATTTCTCACGTTGTTGTAAATAAGACTACACCGTTAGAGATTTCTCACTTGTTCGAAATGACGGGAGGCGTTAGACACAGCATCTGCAAACAGTTGACAATACGTCATTTCGACGATAGGAGAAATCTCATTAATAACAGGAAGTTGAAGATTTCTCACGTTGTTCGAAATAACGGGACATTACGGGAGATCGTTTAATGAATTATCAGAACTCGTAGGGACATTTTGTTGCAGCTCATTTTTCTGTTCACGCTGCTGCCTCCGACTTTGCTTATTCAGGCGTTTTCTAAAAAGGTCCTTTAGCTTGTCAAACTCCCGCTTATATGAAAGAGCAATCCCATTCTTGGTTTTATATCTCTCATCTACCACATCATATTGGCTTTTGCTGAAGGCTTTACCACTGAGGCGTCCATCTGGAGTAATCTTGTATTCCAGAGAAAAGTCACCGGCAATATTTGTAGAGCTGCCTCCCCCTGAATTACCTCCTGTGCCCGACGTGTTTGTGGCTGCAAAATCAAAATTACCCCCTGCTTCGAGGGCGAGCCTGTCATTAAAAAATCTTTTTGTTAGAGCAACTTCCAATTCATTTCTTTTCGTAAGGTCATTAGGATTCGTTGCGTTGAGGTTTGCTTCATAGGATTGATAATTGAAATTTACATCCACGTCACTTCTGATTTGCGAGGTCCAATAACTTAGTTGGTTAAGTAAAAATTCGCTTACGCTATTATTTACATCTGCACCAATGTTTTGATTGCCGGTGCCGGAGTTTGTTGGAAGAAATCGGTTAAGCAGGAGTAAGCCAAAAACCTGCTTGTTCAATTCTCCCTCATCCTGCTTCACCTTTTGCACCTGCTGGTAGGCGGCACTGCTTAAGGTGGTTTCTTCAGGCAAACGGATGTCAAAGGTGATGTCGGGCAGCAACAATGATCCGGAAAGATTCAGATATACATCAACAGGAATGCGTCGTTGAAGCTCACGCATTTCGTCATCGGAAGTGACGGAAATGCCCGAACCTACTACAAGGTCATACACGGAGGCCTTAGTATTATAAATGGCATTGATGTCTATTAAAGCTCCATATGGATCTCCTGTCCAGGAGATGCTGCCTCCACGGTCTATTGAAAAGTATTTGTTAAAGAAATTTTGAAGTGTGAAAAGGTAATCGCCCTGTTCAATATTGTAGGTTCCATACATATTGAAGGTCCCTTTCGGGTCAATCTCCATACGAATGTTTCCGTAACCCCTTCCCTTAATTATATCGCCTGCTTTCTGATCGAAGATTATTCTTATATCAGCATCGGGAGTAACATCAAGGTCCAAACTCAGTTTAAGCCCTTTTATCATCTCCATAGAATTGAACAAATTGCCCAGCGTATCATTGCCCTTTTTCCTATACTGAATAAAGGATCGGTCAGCAACGGACGTTCCTGAGCCTATAGGTATTGAAATTGCTGTTCCATGGCTCGAGCTCATGCTGGCGCGCACTTCTAAATTATTAAGCGGGCCCAGAAACTGAATCAGGCCGCCTGCCTCAGCGGTGCCATAAAATGAATCATTGTCCTTCTGAGTGGTGTTAAGGGCCTGAATCCTTTCAGTAGTTACAGCCACATTAAAGTTGAAATGGTTGAGATGGGTATGAGCAATTTGCCCATGTACCTCGGCAGAGTCCTTATTCTCATCAAACAATTTCATCTTGATCAGATCAATGCTGCCTTCATGAAAACTTATTTTTTCATTGTAAAGATTATATGTGGTTTGCAAGAAATCAATTTTTGAAGATAAATAGGGAATATGCACTTCCCCCGTCAATAGGGGGGCATCGCTGTTTCCGGAGATTAACAAAGAACCGGATGCAACACCATTTGTGTTAGAGAAATAACCAGGTAGAAGCGTTTCAAAAAAACTCAGATCAAACCGCTTACAATCAAGATTGAAATTCAACTGGTTTTCAGCTTTGCGTGGAAAATATGACCCCTCCGCCTGGAAGTTGTATAGGCTATCAGTAATGAGCAACTCCATCTTCATTTGGTCTTTTTCTGGCACATAATCCATGGTTATTGCTGCAGCAGATATTTCTCTGCCATTTACGATAATCTTATGAAGAGTGGTATTCGCCTTAAGACGAGGAGCGTGAAAAACATTTAATACCTCCAGGCTTCCTGAAAGATTTCCGTTTAGGTCTATAGTTTTAAGTTTTACAAAATGATAAAGGTCTGCAAGAGGAATCTTATTAAAATCAAAATGAAGATTTGTAGCTCTTGGTCGCAGGTTCACATTAGAGATCGAGAGTGATTGCTCATCATGACTAAGGGTAAAGTTTTCAAATCTCAATCTTTCCTCTGCAAACCGTATCATGTTGTTCTCTGAAATGATCCATTTTGCATTATTCAACACCAAGTCAGATGGAAATAAATGCATCGCCAGTCCAGTTGTATCTCCAGTGAGAAGGGCATTGAGATTCATATAAGTATTATGGGGAACATTGGCAGCAAATAAATTGATGATTGCCGAGTCATCTATCACCTCCGCATTAAAAGATGGCCTGATGATCTTGATTGAATCCCCAAAGGCAATTTTAAAAGAGTTTGCCGTTAATTGAAGTTTCCCAAAGGAATTGATCGCACTTAGGTTTAAAGTATCAATAGAGACATCTTTATATTTTAATGATGGTATTAAGCCTCTAAAAGAAATAAAATTTGTTGCAGCATTAAAGTGGCCCTTAATAGTGCTTTCGCTGATTCCCTGCCATGATGGAAAAAAGAAGGTCAAAATATTCCTCATGTCATTCAGGACAATATCAAAGTCGAAATCCTGCACAACATCAGGAATTTCATTCTTATAGGGGAGGGAGGGGAAATAATGATCGAGAACAGACAAGAAAGAATTGGGGAGCTTGGTTAGGGCAAAGTTCCCTGTAAAAGCTGCTGTACCTGCTCCAGAAGCCAAAAGGAAATATTTCACATTATCTGCTTCAGAAATTCTAAGTGAAAGCGTATCAAATGTAATTTGCTGGTCTGCTTTTTCAAATGTGGTATTTACTGATTTTGCAAACCCAATGAAGTTATCAATGTTGTCTCCTTTCATATTCATTTCCAGCTCAGTTGAAACCCGGTAGTAATTTTTACTTAATCGGAGGTGTTGAAGGTTTGCGTTGTCAATATCCGCATTAAAGTTGTAAACCGGCAGGTCCTGGTTCAAATCTACAGTTCCGGCAAAATCTACTTTTACATTTTCATCTTTTAGGGCAAACTTCCCGCTAAATAGCTTTTTATTGAAATTGCCATCCACTTGTATATTTTGATAATTGTATCCATTAAACTGAAACTGCGATACATTGCCCTCCATCGAAGCATTGATATTTGCAACCGTAAGACCATATCCTGCCAGGTTAGCATCAAAGCTGATTGTTCCCAGCAGGCTGTCGGCACCAGTATATTTTCCAAGATCAAACTGTGATGCCGCAAGATTTCCGGAATATGTAGCATTTCCCGCTATATCATTGAACTTCATATTCAAATCAGAACGCAGCACGCCTATTTCAGTGCTAATCACGCCGTATGCAACAAAGTCGTTAAAAAAGCCTGTAAATGATCCATTGAAATTCACCTTTCCGAGCGTTGAAAACCCTTTCGGAAAATGCGCAGAAGGAACAAATTGATATAGATCGACGATGTTGGTTATCAATTTATCAACCTTAAAATCAATAAAAGTTGCATCAATATCAGGCAGGCCATTCACATCAATGTTTCCTTCAAACCTGCTAACCGTCCCTGTCTGCAGTTTTATATTTTCCCCCTTAAGGTTATCCAACGTGCCGGTAAATGTTCCGGTTGTTAGAATACGATTTTCTGCAGCAGATTCAAGGTGCGGTATAAAAAAAAGAAAATCGCGGACAGCAATAGATGATCTCTCAAGAACAGCATTTATGTCCACGCTGCTATAAAAATTTAAGAACGAATGAAAATTTAAGTAGCTCAGAGATGCATTACTTACAATGGTGCTGTTTGAAGTTTCAAGCTTAAGGTTGGTAGCGGTTGCAAGTTCTGGGGTCACTCTGATATATGCTTCTAAATGTTTCACCCTAAAACCACTTTTTTCTTCCATGCTTATATTATCAATCTTTGCCTGCACCGTATCGTTCACAAGTGAGCCATTAGAAAACTCAAGGTTAACATCCTTATATAATTGATGGAAGCTATCAAATCTGTCTCTAGAGAATGACTTCATCTCATCATCAAACTGAAACTTGGCGTTTTTAAATAGAAGTTGTGATACGTATAGTTTCAAAGGCTTAGTATTAATATGCACAACCTCCGTATCAAGGGTTGTCGCTAAATCGATTATTTCAGGGCTTCGCATAAGCTTTGCGATTTTCATATCTGCCCTATCAAAAAAGACTTGTTTTATACTGATAATCGAACGTGCCACATCCATTTCCTCAACATCAACAATGGTTGCAGGTATATTAAAGTTGAATACTGTATGATTAGGTTCATCCGTTAATCTGAAATGAAGCTCATTCATCACAAGTGTTCTTAGTTGAAAGGCTAAGGTTGATGATGATGATTTTGACGCAGACGGGTTGGTTTGTAATGCATCAAGGATGAATTGAAAGTTGAATTCGTTCGTGTGTTTATTCTTATGTAAATAAATTCTGGGTTCATTGAGTTGGATGTTATCTATTACATATCTGTTTTGCAATAGGTCAATAATGGCTAAAGATGCGTCTGCCGTTTTTGCATACAGAAGAGTGTCATTAGCCCGATCCTTTATTAACAAGTCGTGGATGACGAGATGATCAAAGAAGCTGAAATTTATACTACCGACTTTTATCTCGGTCTGAAATTTTGTAGAGAGATAAGCAACAACTTTATCCGCCAGATAAGTTTGAAAAACGGGATCGTTAATTCGGGCAAAAATTATTCCTGTAAGGATACATACAATCCCTAAAAAGATACAGAACGCATTTCCGATTTTGCTGATGGTACTCAAGCTGTTTACGAAGAACTATTCACTTTTAATACAATAAAATCTGAGAACTGAAAAAGAAAACGTTCATCAACAAAAAATGAAGCCGAAATTTACAGGTAATTTTTGCAACCCGCTGCTTAACCATGAGTATTAACCTGCTTGCAATTGAGTCTTCGTGTGATGATACATCGGCGTCGGTATTAATCGATGGATGCATTCGTTCAAACGTGATTGCTTCTCAAAAAGTACATTCTAAACATGGAGGAGTTGTTCCAGAATTGGCTGGCAGGGCACACCTTAAGAAAATCATCACTGTTACAGAAGAGGCTCTCACAAGGGCGATGATAAGCAAAGAGTCGGTGGATGCAATTGCTTTTACTTCAGGGCCTGGGCTGATCGGTTCTTTAATGGTCGGCAGCTCTTTCGCAAAATCCATGGCGCTTGCCTTAAAGGTGCCATTAATCAGCGTGGATCACATGCAAGCTCATGTACTATCTAACTTCATCAATGACCCCAAGCCATCTTTTCCTTTTTTGTGCCTCACTGTCTCAGGCGGGCATACACAAATTGTTTTGGTGAAAGATTACCTCGAAATGGAATTAATTGGCGAAACGAAAGACGACGCGGCAGGAGAAGCATTTGATAAAACCGCAAATCTTTTAAAGTTACCCTATCCGGGAGGACCGATGATAGATGAGCTGGCCAGGATCGGAAACCCGCGAGCATTTGAGTTCCCTGAACCTCGTGTTGCAGGGCTTCATTTTAGCTTTAGTGGTTTAAAAACCTCCATTCGATATTTTTTGATCGAAAACCTGAATAAGAATCCAAATTTTATTGAGGAGAGTATTAATGACATCTGTGCTTCGGTGCAGCATCGTATCGTATCTATTTTAATGCGAAAACTGGAAAAAGCCGCTCGTCAATATAATATAAAAGAAATAGCTATAGCGGGCGGGGTTTCCTCTAACTCGGGGTTAAGGCAAGCTGCTACTGAACTTAGCGAAATTAATGGATGGACTTTGCACATCCCTCCCGTGGAATACTGCACGGATAATGCAGCTATGATTGCCATGACAGCTTATTATAAATTTTTAGCCGGTGACTTTGAGACTCTAAGTGCGGTGCCCTCGGCGAGAATAGAGTGGAAGAGCAGTTAAACTATATCTTTCAGAACATTCAATGCATCGGGACAGATAGAATATAGATAAATCAGGCTTACCCAAAACACATTATTTTTGCCATCAACAATTTAATCTCTGGTTTATGAATGAGCACATCAAAACCTTTTCTATTGTGGTAATCACAATATGTGTCTTCATCAT
Source organism: Chitinophagales bacterium (assembly GCA_013695775.1). GTDB lineage: Bacteria > Bacteroidota > Bacteroidia > Chitinophagales > UBA10324 > JACCZZ01. The sequence goes on from JACCZV010000191.1 coordinate 12,828, forward strand.
TACAGTGATTGATATTCTAAAGCTGATACAGGAGAGAAATGAAAGATTAACTGTAAGCTCGGCATCCTCCATAAGCTCTCCCAATCTTAATAACCCAACTCCGGATGTTGCAAAAACTATTGCGCAGGATATTTCCAGCCAGCCCATTACCACCATTGAGTTTGCTGAGATGAGGTACGACTTTGGTAAATTAAAAGAAGGAATTGTTGTGAAACATGGGTTCACATTTACTAACACCGGCACTACTCCTCTTATTATTTCCGAGGCACATGGCTCATGTGGCTGCACTATTCCCTCTTTTCCGAAAGAACCCATCCCCCCAGGCGGCAAGGGTCAAATAATGGTACAATTCGACAGTAAAGGCAGATCAGGACTGCAGAATAAAACGGTTACAGTCACAGCAAATACAAACCCTTCACAGACTGTTCTCAATATATCCTCGAATGTGGGTAAGTAAAACTGATGAAAAAATATCTTTCGCTTATCAAATTCAGTCATACAATATTTGCAATGCCATTTGCCATGATTGGTTTTTTTCTTGCAGTATGGCATGAGGGATACCCATTTAGTCTCCAAAAACTACTTCTGGTTGTATCGTGTATGGTTTTTGGACGCAGTGCTTCCATGGCATTTAACCGTATACTGGATGCAGAGTACGACAAAGAAAATCCCAGAACAGCCAAAAGGGAGATACCCACTGGCGTAATAAAAAAATCTTCGGCATCGATATTTACAATGTTGTGTGTCCTTGCATTTGTTATAAGTTCATTTTTCCTTAACACGCTCTGCTTCATTCTCTCTCCTGTTGCCCTTCTTGTCATTCTTGGATATAGTTATACAAAGCGGTTTACTCATCTTTCTCATTTCATTCTCGGATTAGGATTGTCGCTGGCGCCGATTGGAGCCTATATTGCTGTAACCGGGCAATTCAGCTTTTTACCAATTCTTCTGGCAATTGCTGTGCTGTGTTGGGTCAGCGGATTCGATATCATCTATGCGCTGCAGGATGAAGCCTTTGATCTCAAAAATCAGTTGCATTCAATACCTGTATGGCTTGGAAAAAAAAAGGCACTATTTCTTTCTTCATTCGTACATGTTTTATGTTTTTTCTCTTTAATGGGAATAGGCTCTAAAGCCAATTTCGGCATCTGGTACTGGATTGGCCTTGGGATCTTCACCCTCCTTCTAATCTATCAGCATATTATTGTGAAGCCAAATGACTTAAGCAGGGTAAATGTTGCATTCTTCACTACGAATGGAATCGCAAGCGTGATTTTTGCAGCATTCGTTATGGTGGAAATTTTTTAACTTTTACCTTGGCTCGCATTCTTGCTATAGATTATGGTGCAAAGCGAACCGGTATTGCCGTTTCAGATCCATTAAAAATTATCGCCAATCCGCTGGAAACGGTGGAAACCTCTAAGTTGCCAGAATACCTAAAAACATACTTTGAAAAAGAAACTGTAGAATGTATAGTGGTTGGGGAACCGAAGAATCTTGACAATAGTCCTGTTCCCGTCAGTAGGGAAATAGATGAATTCATCAGAACTTTTAAGAGAAATCATCCCCATATTATGGTGGCACGAATCGATGAGCGTTTTACATCGAGGATTGCTCAGCAAGCAATTCTTATATCCGGAAAAAATAAAAAAGCCAGGCGAGATAAATCTTTAGTAGATAAAGTCAGCGCGGTGATAATTTTACAGTCTTATCTTGATACAATTATAAAATGATATTACCCATTATTGCTTATGGCGATCCGGTTTTACGAAAAAAGGCTGTAAAAATAGATTCAGACTATCCTGGGCTAACCGATTTAATTGCAGACCTTTTCGAGACTATGCATGCTGCAAGCGGCATTGGGCTGGCCGCTCCTCAGGTTGGTCACCCCATCCGGTTATTCATCATAAATACTATCCCCGTAATAAAAAATCTTGATGAGGAGAATAAAGATCATGATTTCAAAGGAGAAATAGGGATTAGACGTATTTTCATTAATGCAACAGCCGTAGAGAAAGACGGAGATCCATGGCTTTATAACGAAGGCTGCTTAAGCATTCCCAAGATAAGGGAAGACATTGAACGGCCAGATGAAATAACGTTGGAATATGCAGATGAGAATTTAGTTATTCATCACGAAACATTTGACGGCCTTGCCGGAAGGGTAATTCAGCATGAATACGATCATATTGAAGGAATACTCTTTACCGACCATCTTAAGCCATTAAAACGTCGTTTGTTGAAAAAAAAGCTTGAGAATATTTCGAAAGGTGTAGTTGAGGTGGATTATAAAATGAAATTTCCTGCTAAAAGATAAATGGATTCAATCGATAAGCCTTATGGATATTATTTATTTTTGTATTCGCCATTCTGCAGGGCATTAAAAAACTGCATCCAGGCTGTTGGGCTGAGTATCGCCTGAGGACGGAATTGGCCCTGATAGTAGTAGGTTGAGGCATAATTCTGTAAAGATTGAGTAGCGCTTAGCCTTCCATCCTGAACTGTCTCACCCAGTTCACGCAACTTTTCGGCATTTAGATTTTTTCTGGCCCGTTCAAGATCATCATCCGGGATGTTAAGATGCACAAAAGCATCGCGGAACTGTTCACGAGTGAACCATGGATACACCCTCGTCTCCGGCAAGGACTCAATTTTGGGTTGAAGAAATATCTGAGCGGTATAACCCTGCCCTGAAGGGATCTCAGGCACTCTTACGTAATCAGTTTGATATCCTACTGAGGATACTTCCAGCGTATCGCCGACGCGGGCGGCAAACGTAAAAAAGCCCTCATGATTAGCTATCGTTCCCAGCTTAATTGAACGATTATAAATGCTTGCATAAGGCACGGGAGTTGAGGTTGAATCTTTAGAAAAGACGATTCCGCTATATTGAACAAGCTGCTGATCTTGCGCAGATATCTTGTGGATCGATCCGAACAGTAATAAAATAATCAAACAAAACTTTGAGCTTGCCGGCATTTGTTCAAAAGTAGAAATTTATTAAGAAGACATCTTCCATTCTCGTCACTTACTAAGTAAGAGTGGCTATAACTTATAAGTAGAAACCGTTCAGGAAGCAGGTTTATTGCCTTGAAATGCAATGACAGATCATTCTGCCTTTCAAAGCAAGGAAGGAATGGTTTATATCATTTTACAGCCATATACTTTTTCATTGACTGAAAACCTATTGCTGACTGCACAAAGAAGTAAAGTCCAAGTGGCCAGGCAATAAATATGACTGCGAGAATAAAGAAAATTCCAAGGGATTGCTCCACTGTTACTACCGCAACAAAAGGCGCTAACAAAAGTAGGAGGCCTAATATTAAAAATAAGAGCAGAAGGGGGTAAGAATACATATGAGTATTCCTATAAAACTTAGTTTTTACAAATTCAGAGGTAGATAAGGAAGCATGTTGTGCGGCTCGGGTTCTGGCAGCGTTAATCCAATAATAGTACACCTCATGCTTCAATGGATCGTGATGGGTCCTGAAATCCTGAAGATAAATCTCATGTGTGTTCTTATGAATCAGAATCTCATAAGCTTCATTCACTAAAATAAACTGATCAATTGCATCGGATGACTTGTTGAGGCTTGGATGGAATTGTTTGGCCTTCTGTCGATAGGCACGTTTGATTTCCATTTCGCTGGCATCCTCCGGAATTTCCAGGATTTTGAAATAGTCTGCAACCATAAGCGGAGATTAAGATGGAAAAGTTAATAAAATTTGATGATAAATCTTTGCTGAACCTGTAGTTGATTTATCAACAATACCATGCAGGATGTTCCGTAAGGATTATAATTTTCACATTTCCAGCTAAGCCGCAAGGCAACCAACTTGAAGCATAGACTTCATAATGTCTCTTAAATCATTAGTGGTTATGGATTAACTTTGTACGCTTAATTGTTCATCTTTTTTCATGAAAAATATTGTTCCCAAAGGTTTTGCTTCCCGCCACATGGGCATTAATGATAGCGACATTGATGACATGTTAAAGGTGATTGGGGCATCATCACTTGATGATTTGATATCTGAAGCTATTCCTGAAAGCATACGACTTACCAATACACTCAATTTGCCGGTCGCAATGTCTGAACAGGATTATCTGGAACATATAGGCGAGCTTGCAAAAAAAAACCAGCGATTTCGTAGCTATATAGGTTTAGGTTATCACAATACTATTACCCCTCCAACAATCCTGCGAAACATTTTTGAAAATCCCGGATGGTATACGCAGTATACTCCTTATCAGGCGGAAATTGCACAGGGCCGCCTAGAGTCTTTGTTGAATTTTCAAACGATGGTCTCAGACCTTACTGGTTTCGAAGTAGCAAACGCTTCCTTGCTTGATGAGGGTACGGCAGCGGCGGAGGCAATGATTATGCTGTATCATGCCCGGGAAAAAAGGGAAGATAAAAGGAGAATATTTTTCGTCTCCGAAAAAGTTCTTCCGCAAACGATTGATGTTCTCAAAACACGATCTGCTCCTCTGGGCATTCAGTTGCTTATAGCAGATCATCATCGTATACCTGCCGACAAAAACATCTATGCAGCATTGCTTCAATACCCTGACAGCGATGGGCGCGTCGAAGATCATACAGACTTTATACTCCGTGCGCATGACAATGGAGTTAAAATAGTGATCGCAGCCGATCTGCTTTCACTTACCTTATTAAAGTCACCAGGTGAATTAGGTGCCGAAGTGGCTGTGGGTTCAGCACAGCGGTTTGGAGTACCCCTCGGATATGGGGGCCCTCATGCAGCCTATTTTGCAACAAAGGATGCGTATATACGCCATATACCTGGTCGCATCATTGGCGTATCTGTTGATGCCGCTGGCAACCCTGCTTATCGCATGGCTTTGCAAACGCGTGAACAACATATCAAGAGAGAAAAGGCTACATCTAATATTTGTACTGCGCAAGCCCTGCTTGCAAATATGGCGGCTATGTACGCGGTTTATCATGGCCCTCTCGGACTCAAGGAAATTGCACTGGACACTCACCTTAGAGCGATTGATCTAGCTGCTCAATTAGAAGCCCTTGGCTACCGTCAGACCAATGAATATTTCTTCGACACACTAAAAATAAATATTGGAGACAAAACGTCGGCGGATATCAGAGCAGCGGCAGAGCATGCGAGAATTAACTTCAGATATATTAACGATGATGAAATTGGAATTTCTCTCGATGAATCGGTTTCAGAGAAGGATGTGCAGGAAATAGTAAAAGTTTTCACCGAAGCAGCAGGCATAAAAAATCCTTTAACGGCATCAAAAAATCCTAACACATCTGGAAATAGTAAGGAATGGGCAATTCCAAAGCATTTGCGCAGGACGTCGTCATACCTTAATCACCCGGTTTTTAATTCGCATCATTCTGAAACTCAGTTGATGCGTTATATGAAATCTTTAGAGAATAAAGATCTTGCTTTAAATACCTCAATGATTCCACTCGGATCATGCACAATGAAATTGAATTCTGCCAGTGAAATGATTCCAGTGAGTCTTCCTGAGTTTTCACAGTTGCATCCATTCATTCCAGTTGATCAGGCTGCTGGCTACCAGGAGATCCTTCATGAGCTGGAAATATTTCTTTGCAAAATTACCGGATTTGCTGCATGCTCGTTGCAGCCAAACTCAGGAGCACAGGGAGAATACGCAGGTCTGATGGTAATTATGGCTTACCATAGAAACAACAAACAACACCATCGCAATGTGGTGCTTATTCCCTCGTCCGCCCATGGCACTAACCCAGCCAGCGCGATAATGGCAGGAATGAAAGTAGTAGTAGTGAGATGTGATGAGAATGGAAATGTTGAATTGGCGGACCTAAAATTGAAAGCAATTGAACACAAGGATGATCTGGCCGCATTAATGATCACATATCCATCAACCCATGGTGTTTTTGAAGAGCAGATACAGGAAATCTGCAACGTCATTCATCTGAACGGAGGATTGGTCTATTTAGATGGAGCTAATATGAATGCCCAGGTAGGATTGACAAGCCCTGCGTCTATTGGGGCCGACGTAAACCATATTAATTTGCATAAAACTTTTAGCATACCTCATGGCGGGGGTGGGCCAGGCATGGGGCCCATCTGCGTTGTTAAAGAGCTTGCACCTTATCTGCCAGGCCATTCTTTAATAAAAACTGGCGGAGAAAAACCTATTCATGCGATATCAGCCGCTCCATGGGGAAGTGCGAGCATCTTACTAATCTCTTACGGGTATATTAGGATGCTGGGGGCTGAAGGTTGCACTATGGCAACAAAGATTGCTATTCTGAATGCTAACTATATTAAATCAAGATTAGAAAAGTACTATTCAATCTTATATCAGGGGAAACAGGGACGTTGTGCTCATGAGATGATCGTTGATATGCGCTCCTTTAAGAAGATCGGTATAGAGGTAGAAGACATTGCGAAACGACTGATTGACTATGGATTTCATGCACCTACCATTTCATTTCCCGTACCCGGAACCATGATGATTGAACCGACAGAAAGTGAAGATAAGGCAGAACTAGATCGGTTTTGTGATGCTCTCATCAGCATCTATCATGAAATTCAAGAGGTGGGAGAAGGGATTGCTGATAAAACGGACAATGTATTAAAAAATGCGCCGCATACCCTGCATGAGGTTACATCCGATGGATGGAAACATTCCTATTCAAGAATGAAGGCGGCCTATCCACTGGGGTATTTGAAACAGAATAAATTTTGGGCTTCTATTGCAAGGGTAAATAATACTTATGGTGACCGGAATTTAATTTGTACTTGTCCTCCAGTTGAGAGCTATATTGAAGAACCTATTAGTTCGTAAATTTTATGAAGGTTAATAAACAATAAAGGGGGTTAAATAACCCCCTTTATTGTTTATTAGTATTAGAAAAATTAGTCTTTTACAACTTTTATCATCTTTTCATTCGTTCCCTGATTAACTTTTACAAAATAAACACCAGGAGCGAGATCTTCATTGATTTCAAAAGGAGCAGAGGGGTCAACATTTTTGAATTCCCTCACTACTCTGCCACTGAAATCCATCAACTTAACATTCGCCAACTCAGTTGAGATGGTAGAGATGTTCAGTGTAACAGAGTGACTGAACGGATTCGGATATGCATCAGCATTGAACTGCATACCTGCACCCTCAGCCATTTTACAATTAACAGTAACATTTACCGGTGGAGAAGTTTTATTGCATCCAGTAGCTATTATGGTAACCTTAACCTTGTAGCTGCCAGTTGTAGTTGCCTGATAAGTTGCATTTGTGGCTCCAGCGATTGGTGTAGTTCCCTTATACCACTGATATTTTACGCCTGTTGTAGGTGTACCATTACGGGTAAGGAGAACCTTACCATTTTGACAGGGGCTGGCAGTAACAGTAGCCGTTGGTGTTGAATTAACAGTAACCGTCACAGTTTGGCTGCACGCACCACCATCACCTGTAACTGTGTAAGTAGTAGTAGAAGTTGGTTTGGCGATAACTGTAGCACCAGTAGTTGTATTTAAACCCGCTGCCGGAGCCCACATATACCCGGAAGAGCCACTGGCAGTAAGGGTTACTGATTTGCCCTTACAGATGCTTGGAGCAGATGGTGTAACAGTGATAATACAAGACACGTTCCGGCAAGTGATTGGCAGAATCAGCTGACTAACATTTAATCCCCAGGATTCTGTAAAGGTGTGCCATGTGTTGTCAGAATACCGCTCAACCGATGTATTGATGCCTTCACAAAGTCCATTATCTCTCTGTTGGGTAACAACCAATGCGAGAGTATCGCCAGCTTTATAAGTGTAATCAATACCAGCATAGAAAATACTATCAGCAGGAATCGCAACCGGAGTAGTGAACTCCACATAAGTAAGCTCTTCAGCCAATACATCTGCTTTAGCCTGGTTGTATGTTACTTGCTTTGAGGCCAAAACTGTCCCTGGTGCGCCTGGACTGCCGTCACCAAATAGCCCATTATTATCCCAGATGCGTACAGTAAATTTGTCCGTGGTATTTGCTGCTTTGGCTACCCCGAAATAAAGTAATAAGCCTTTGATGGTTTCACCTGGCAATAGGAAGATGTCTGCTTTTGATTTATCACCATAACAATTATGCCCAGTAACATAACCACCTTTGTCACCTGGAGCACAGCTACCAGGAGAAAGGGAATAAATTACGAGGGTATCATCCTCGCAAAGATTCGCAAAGGTGTCGCAATCCGTTGGGCGTTGGGCTGTTCCTAATAACGAGGGCTTTGCTGGTCCCAAAATTTTTGAGATTTGTGATGATCTGGTGGTTTGTGCAAATACATTGATGCCGAGCAATGCGACCAACACAATTAGCATGGAAAGTCTTTTCATGAATTTTTTTAATTTTTTTTAGGTTAGTGAATGATTACTTTCAAGAGCATCAAATGTAATCATTAGTTTGAATGAACCAAATGTTAAAAAAAATATTTCTGTTGTAAACTTTTAATTCTTCTCTTCAAGGATACTTGAGAGATACTTTACATATGATAAAGTTGTTGATGATGTTGTATTTCTAAGAGACTGATATTAAAACCATTAATTTTAAATTTGGTATGTTTTATGTAAATACTGATTCCCAATCAAAAAACAAAACTGAAATGAAAACTTTAAGATCAAAATTTTCTTTGCTTACTGCAATTCTTGCCTTTCTTTTTATCTCAGCTGGTCAATTTACTTTTGCACAGCAAACCCCTACAAATACAGATCAAAAACCAATGAATGAATCAACTTCCGTTGATTCCAGGGATAAAATGCAGAAGGATCATGAAAAGCGCATGAGTCAATTCACTCAAATGTATACTAATTTAAAAAATAGGAGTGAGAATACCAATGATCCTCAATTAAAAGCAGATCTGGAAAGTTTGCAATCGAAGATGGAGCGTATCAGAGCGGACATGAAGAACTATTTAGATACGAAAAGTTCAATGTCTGAGGAACAAATGAATAGAGCTAAAACTAATCTTAAGGCACAATTGTCTTCTCTCAAAAGAGATTATAAGAAATTGAAAAGAGAATATGGTAAATCAGACGCCGGTAATACCAGCAATAACAATCAAACAGCGCCCAAATAATCATCTGCTTATCTAAGAATGCAACTGCGCCCCGTTAACGGGGCGCAGTTTTTTTATGCTGTCTCTATTAGTGATTTGCGTTCGCCTATTTGCTGCCTCCACATTGCATAGTACAGTCCCTTTTCTCCAACAAGTGATTCGTGTCCTCCTTCTTCCACAATTTGCCCCTTTTCTAAAACATATATTCTATCGGCATGCATTATGGTAGAGAGACGATGAGCAATCATGATGGTAATCTGTTGTTGGTTAACAGAAACCTGCTGAATGGTGGTAGTTATCTCTTCCTCTGTAAGGGAATCAAGTGCGGAGGTAGCTTCATCAAAAACCATAAGTGTTGGATTTCTTAGAAGGGCTCTTGCTACCGACAGTCTCTGTTTCTCTCCACCTGAAACCTTTACCCCGCCCTCTCCAATCATCGTATCAATACCCTTATCCGCGCGATCAAGCAGGCTCTGGCAAGAGGCTTGGTTCAATACTTCCATGATCTGTTCATCGCTGGCTTTTGGATTAACAAAAAGAAGGTTTTCTTTTATAGTTCCGGAAAACAATTGGGTATCCTGAGTTACAAATCCAATCTCTTCACGCAGCTCGTCCAGATCTATGTCTTTTCCCTCTACGCCATTGTATAGAATAGTTCCGGACTCAGGTGTATATAGTCCGACCAGTAATTTTACCAAAGTTGTCTTGCCTGACCCGCTCGGCCCTACGAATGCGAGGGTTTCACCCTTTGAAGCAGCAAAAGAAATATTTTTTAAAGCATGATGCTTAGAACTCGGATGCTTAAAGGAGACCCCATCGAATTCAAGATGATTAATTGGGCCTATTTGTGCAGGGTTTAGTGGTTTAAATTCTTTTGGAGTTTCCATTATCTGCTTAAAGTTTGCTAAGGATACTTCAGCTTCACGGTACACATTGATAATGTTTCCCAACTCCTGTAGCGGACCGAATATAAAGAAAGAATAGATGAACAGAGTAGTAAACTCACCCACTGTTATTTTTTGGGAAAAGATGAGATACATCATCACCCCCAGAATAGATACTCGGAGAAAATTAACGCAGGTGCCCTGTACAAAGCTGAGACTACGCACGTACCGAACTTTCTTTAGTTCAAGCGCAAGAATTTTAGCTGTTGCACTATTTAGGTGGGTGATCTCCTGCTGTGCCAATCCAAGACTTTTTACAAGTTCAATATTGCGCAAAGATTCAGTGGTTGCTCCCGCCAAAGCCGTTGTTTCTGCAACAATGTTCTTCTGCATAGTTTTTATCTTCCTGCTGAGTATTGAGCTGATGATTCCAATAATTGGTATTGCGGAAAAATAAATAGGAGCAATGACCCAGTAAACCCGAACCGAGTATATGACCACCCAAATGATTCCAATAAGCGAAGTGAATAAAACATTTACCAGTGAAGTCATGAGCTTTTCCATGTCTGTGCGCACTTTCTGCAGCTTTCCCAAAGTTTCACCGCTTCGCTGGTCCTCAAAAACTTCATATGGCAACTCAAGAGAATGTTCTATGCCATCAGAATATATGTCGGCACCAGTCTTCTGAATGATGACATTTAAAAAATAGTCCTGAAAATTTTTCGCAATTCGCGATATCATCGCTACACCGATTAGCAAAAGCAGGCTTTTCAACACACCTTCGAAAAATTCATCCTTCGTAAGCTTCTGTAATTTATTTGCGTAACTGTCAATCATCTTTCCAAGTATAAATGGATCGAGCATTGAAAAGATCTGATTAATGGCTGCAAGCACAAGTGCCAGGGCTAATAATTTCCAATATTTTTTTAAGTAGGAAAAGAGAATTTGCATGAGTTAGAAATAAACGCCATTCAATGATTGTTGTTCAGAATGGGTTAGAGAATTAACGAAATTCAATAATCTAAGGTGAAGAAGCCGATGCTACTTTGAATATTTTCTTAAAGGCAAACCTGACATAGGTCTTTTCATACTGCCCATTTTATTGAATGTTTTCATCATTTTTCGCATTTCATCAAATTGCTTCAGGAATTGATTTAGTTCCTGAACGGAGTTTCCGCTCCCTGTAGAAATACGTTTTCTGCGTGATCCATTCAAAAGCTCTGGATTCTCACGTTCATCAGGTGTCATAGAAAGAATAATGGCTTCAACCTTCTTGAAGGATTCATTGTCTATATCTACGTCTTTCATGGCTTTACCTATTCCTGGAATCATACCTACAAGATCTTTGATGTTTCCCATTTTTTTTATCTGGCCAAGCTGCTGGAGAAAGTCATTAAAGTCAAACTGATTCTTCCGTATTTTTTTCTGAAGTCGCGCGGATTCTTTCTCATCAAACTGTTCCTGTGCTTTTTCCACCAGCGACACTATGTCGCCCATGCCCAGGATTCTTTGGGCCATCCGTTCCGGATAAAAGATGTCTATCTGGTCAAGCTTTTCGCCCATTGAAACAAACTTAACAGGTTTGTTCACCTCATATTTGATTGATAAGGCAGCTCCTCCCCGGGTATCACCGTCCAGCTTCGTTAGCACTACACCATCAAAATCCAAACGCTCATTAAACATTTTGGAGGTATTTACTGCATCCTGCCCTGTCATTGAATCTACCACAAATAAGACCTCCTGAGGCTGCAGGGTTTTTTTTAGCCTGGCAATTTCAGACATCATCTCTTCATCTATAGCTAACCGGCCTGCAGTATCTACAATGACAGTATCGTATTCTTTGAGCCTGGCTTGCCTAACGCCGTTATCAGCAATCTGAACAGGATTAGTGTTTCCATCTTCAAAATATACGGGTACATCAATTTGCTGCCCCAAAATTTTAAGTTGCTCTATAGCAGCCGGCCGATAAACATCACAGGCGATCAACATGGGCAAACGCCCCCGCTTTGATTTCAGATAATTTGCAAGCTTGGCAGCAAAGGTAGTTTTACCAGAGCCCTGCAGCCCTGCCAGTAGAATGATGGCCGGATTACCCTTCAGGTCAATGTCTGATCTTCCACCACCCATAAGTCCAGTCAATTCATCCTGCACTATTTTTACCATCAACTGGCCGGGTGATACAGCCGTCAACACTTTTTCTCCTAAGGTCTTTTCTTTTATGCGGTCGGTAAATTCTTTCGCAATCCTGTAATTCACATCAGCATCTACTAATGCTCTGCGAATTTCCTTTACCGTGGCTGCAATATTGAGATCAGTGATTCTACCCTCGCCTTTTAGATTTTTTATGGCACCTTCGAGGCGGTCGGTGAGGCTTTCAAACATATCGATATTTTTAAGAAGTTATAATTAGGTTATTAAGTAGTTTCAGTGAGGATAACCCTCTGGAACCCACTCCTCCTTTTTGTAGCGTGAAGTTCTAAATTCTCATTTCAAAAGCAAAACCCTGTTCATCAAATGATGAAACAGGGTTTTGCTCTAATGTAAATAGTTTAGTAAATTATTGTCCCAAATATGTTTTTAAAAGTTTACTACGGGATGCTGACCGCAACTTGTTAATTGCTTTATCCTTTATCTGTCTAACACGTTCGCGTGTGAGGGCGAATTTTTCTCCAATGTCTTCAAGCGACATTGGGTGCTCTACACCAATTCCAAAATACAATTTTATCACATCCTTCTGTCGTTCAGTTAAAGTTGAGAGGGAACGCTCAATTTCCTGGCCTAAAGATTCTTTATATTCCAGTGCTCCATCGGTTTGAGGAGAATTTGGATTTTCAAGCACATCAAGCAATGAATTATCCTCACCTTCAACGAAAGGGGCGTCTACAGAAATGTGGCGGGCTGCAATTCCAAGGGTAGTTTCCACTTCTTCGGTATTTATCTCCAGCACAGTAGCTAACTCATCAGGAGATGGCTCACGTTCAAATTCCTGTTCGAGGGCTGAGAAAGCCTTATTTATTTTATTTAGCGAACCAACTTTATTTAAAGGCAAGCGAACTATACGGCTTTGCTCGGCTAATGCCTGCAGAATTGACTGCCGAATCCACCATACCGCATAGGATATGAACTTAAAGCCACGCGTTTCATCGAAACGCTGGGCAGCTTTAATGAGCCCGAGATTTCCTTCATTGATAAGGTCACTGAGAGAAAGGCCCTGATTCTGATATTGTTTTGCAACTGACACCACGAAGCGTAGATTGGCTTTAGTAAGTCTTTCAAGGGCATTCTGATCCCCTTGCTTAATTTTTTTTGCTAAATCAACTTCTTCCTCTGGTGTCAGCAAGTCAACTTTTCCAATCTCCTGAAGGTATTTTTCGAGAGATTGGGATTCGCGATTGGTAATTGATTTGGTGATTTTTAGCTGACGCATGCGGGGAGGCTATTTTTTAATGCAAGCAAAGATATTACAATTTGCCATAACGATTTACCCGAAAAAGCAATTTGTGTAATAAATAACTTTGTTAATGGATTAACGAGGTAATAATTAATCGTGAAATAATTTCTCCTTGAAATTAATTTTCGTATCCTATTTCACCAACACTGATTACGTAAATATTTTTTTTTATTTGGTCGGAAGTTCTA
>JACCZV010000235.1 GCA_013695775.1 Chitinophagales bacterium
ATAATGCACCGAGCTCGACTTCACCTCTGTCTGCTGTTCGACATTGTCGGAGAAGATAGTTAGCCCAAAAGAATCCCGCTGCTTCTTCAACAGGTTCATAACCGATGCAGCCGCAACCGATGCGAAATCAATTTTTCGAAAGCCGCCTTGAGTATCTTTCATCTCTGGAAAATACATGGATGATGATGCATCCACCACCAGTTGACAGCGAAGATTTGTCTCCTCTTCAAACCTTTTCACATAAACTCTGTCTGTGCGGGCATAAACCTTCCAATCAATAAAACGTGTTGACTCGCCGGGGTTGTATAACCTGTGCTCTGCAAATTCTACTGAAAAGCCGTGAAATGGACTTTTATGTAATCCTATAAGAAACCCTTCTACTACTTGCTTTGCAAGCAGCTCCAGGTTTTGTATTCTGCTCACCTCTCCTATAAGCTCTAACTTTTTTTCCAATGGGTATTAGCTCTATTTTTTAAAAGATTTATAAAAATGGAACACGCTAAGAATCTGTTTTGAAATGATCCGGAAACACTAGGATGCGCATGGGAACCCTTCGACAAGCTCAGGGTCCGCATGTGCGCGGGGGATGTTGAGTTTAATTGCACAAACCTCACTACACGTTGTCGAACGTGCGGGAAGCAATTTTTTCATGATTCAAAAACAGCTACTTAGCATTCAAAAATAATATTTCCGATTCAATACCTGTCTATACATGCTGAGGGAATTTTTACCTTTCCAACGTCGATCTTAAATTCGTCTATGCTAAAGTCTATTAAAGGAAAATATCTTGGAAACAGATGGGAAATAACATTACTTCTTGCTTTGTCTTCCCTCTATGCAACGGGACTTGAATTTCTACGCATCTATCTTAGCGGGCATAACAACTACCTTTATTTTATCTGGAATCTTTTTCTCGCGTGGATCCCATATTTATTAAGTATGTATTTACCGGTTTCTTTCCATGTGATCAGGTGGAAGCTTCTGGCATATTTTCTCTTGCTTGTCTGGTTTTTGTTCTGGCCTAATTCACCCTACATTTTAACCGATCTGCTGCATCTTAAAGAGAAGCAAAATATTCCATTATGGTTTGATCTTGGACTGATACTTTCCTTTTCATGGACAGGCCTGATGCTCGGCTTTATCTCACTGCTTGAAATTCAAAATCTCATTCGTAAAAGAACAAACCGGCTAACGGGGTGGATTTTCGCAATCATAACACTGGTGACGGGAAGCCTTGGTATCTATATTGGCCGATACGTCCGCTTTAACTCCTGGGATATTGTTTCAAATCCCGTACGACTCTATTCTACTCTTGTCACTCACTTTCAAGACCACATGCAAAGAATGGAGATGATGGTGATGACACTTCAATATGGGATATTTCTTTTTTTAGGTTATCTGACAATAAAAATCATCATCAAAATTCCCGATAGGATGGCATTATAAAAGACAAGCCCTTCTTAAGGAAAGGGCCTTTCTATAAAAAGAAAGAGGTTTAAGAGATATAAGATTTTAATTTCCCTTCTAACACAGATTTAGGAACAACTCCTACCTGTTTATCTACAAGCTGGCCATTTTTAAAAAATAATATCGTTGGAATGCTGCGTATGCCATATTGCATTGCAGTTTCAGGATTGTCATCAACATTCACCTTGCCAATTACTACCTTTCCGTGATATTCCTTCGACAATTCTTCTACTACGGGACCAATCATTCGGCAGGGTCCGCACCATTCAGCCCAGAAATCAACGAGAGCAACTTTGTTTGCATCCAAAACAGTTTCTTTAAAATTGGTGTCAGTTAGTTGTAATGCCATTTTATATAGTTTTTAGGTTTTAAGATCATCTTGAGGAGAACAAAGAGCCTCATTAAAAGTTCAGTTATGTAAAACACCAAGGAGATAAGCCTTTTACCGGGTTTGAGGCTGATCGTACCGGAAAGTATGAAGCATAATAATTTGTTTATTATTCCTGGTCACCTCTCTGAAGTTTCTGTGTCAGCCGGTAATGGGGCAGAAGCTTGCCTGGTGATTCCTCCAGCAATTTCCTCTTTTCCAGGTCAGATTTTACATGTTCAATATAGCGTTCAATGTCCCCATCGAAGTGATGACCAATTTCCTTTACAAGATCCTCTTTTATTGCTGACATTGTAGCTTCCTCTCTCCTCCACAAAATCGTTATGATCGTCTGACGTATTAGATCATTCTTCAGCAAGTCAGGATGAAATGCAATAGAATCAATGATACTCTTTTTTTTGTTTTTTAAAGTATGTTTATCAGGTTTAAATTCCAATGAGAGCTTTCGCTTGCTGACTTCCTTTTTTTTTACAGGCACTTTTTTCATAGAATATCAAAGACAAAATTAATATTATTTATTCCTGCTAAGTTGATTTACCATATTCTTTTAGCACAGCTTTATCTGCACCTCAGGATAATTATTGATAGCACTCATGAATTCTTCCGTAAGGCTCACTGCCATTTTCTGTACATTAAGATTGATGGAATAATTATTTAAAGGGTCATTTACCTGAATAGCTACCGGGTAATTTCCCTTATATTTTGTGAATAGACCTTCAATTTTTTCGATAAGCTGATCATTTACATCAGCAAGCTCAATGTTCATTGTTACCTTTTTAGTGAGTCGTTCACGTATGTCTTGCAATAGCTGTAGTGCGGTAATCTTCAGTTCGTACCTGTCATCTGAATTAAACCGGGGCTGATACTTTCCTTTAACAAACAGGAGCGTGCCTTCAGCTAAAAAATGCTTAAATTTCAGATAATCTTCACCAAAGAGAACCATTTCCGTGTTGCCGGTAAAATCTTCAAGGCTGAATGATGCAAAGGATTTTCCGTTCTTGCTAACGCGATGTTCTATTGTATTAATGATGCCTCCGATGGACAGTTCCTGGTTCTTAAAATTATCTATGTCGGCAATATTACAAGTGCAGAAATTATTCATCTCAACGCGATAATCGTCGAGTGGATGACCTGAGAGATATACTCCCGTAACTTCTTTCTCCTTTTTTAGTTTTGCAAGCGCAGGCCAGGGTTCTGCAGCGGGCAGGGTAGGGTTTCTCATCTGTTCGTGAGCCGCCTCACCAAAAAGGGTTTGCATTCTTCCGTTCGATTTTAAAATGTCAGAAGCAGCATTGCGCATCGCTTTTTCTATAGCTGAAACATTTTCACCGGGAACTATAAAAAAATATTGAGCCCGGTGGCCTTCTTCAAAGCAATCAAAGGCACCGGCGGCGGCGA
>JACCZV010000295.1 GCA_013695775.1 Chitinophagales bacterium
AGCCTGGCCAGCGTACAGGATTGGAGAAGGGAATTATCAGCGAGGTGACTTCAAGCGTGCTTTATCATTTTATTCTCGTGCATGTGAGTTAGAGCCTGCCGATCCTGAATTCAAAAATAAATATGGAAGTACTCTGGTCTCATTGAAAAGAGTGGATGAAGCACAGGATGTATTCGAAGAAATAGTGAGCGACAATTCAAAGTTTGCACCGGCACTATCTAATCTTGGATATGTTTACTTTTTAAAGGGAGATTTAAAATATGCTGAAAGCCTTTATGATAAGTCGCTTGCTCTTGATCCTGATTATGAACAGGCCCTGATGAACAAGATTGCCTTATATATGGTGCTGCGGAAAAACAAGGAGGCAGAGGAGATAATAACCCGACTCCTTAAGATCAATCCTGATAATGAAAAAGTTAAAATGATTCTCAAGCAAATGCATATTTAGAGACTCGCCGCAGGCACACTGTTAGCAGCGTCTTATCCTCTCACGGTAATGTTAGCATGGGGTAATTCTACTTGCAATTTTACTTTTGCTTTCAAGGCAGTAAACACCTTCATCAAGGTATTCATAGTTGCGTTGCTTGCATTGCTTTCAAGTCTTGAAATCTGGGCTTTTTGTACTCCAATAAGTTTACCTAATTCTTCCTGGGTCAGATGTCTCTCTTGGCGTGTCTGCTTAATAGCTTTCCCTATTAAGTCCATTTGTAATTCATATTCAAACTTGTCACGCTCAGGTGTTCCGATTTTTCCAATAAGTTTATCTTGAACCTCGTTTAAAGTGTATGTTTTCATTTGTTCTTAAATTTTTTCTTGTCTTCAAAATATTTGGTTCTCATTTGCTTTGCCTTTTGAATTTCGTTGTCAGGCACCTTACTTTGTTTCTTTACAAAACCGTGTGTAGAAACAACCACCGTGTTTTCACCATTTGTCTTGTCCCAAAATGCAAGTAACCGATATTGTAACCCTTGAAAAAGTGTTCTAAATTCCCAAATATCATCAGTTAGCTTCTTGAAAAGTTCGGGGTTATGATGCGTTTGAGCCTTACGAATGGTTAAAGTATTTTTTCATAATGCTTCTGGAAATACTGTCTAGAAATTAAATGCTTCATTCAAAAATATTATGTCGAATAGTTTATCCATTCATAGTTCACCTACGTGAAACAAAGATAAACATAGTTTCATTTAAACGAAACCTTTGATATGGTGATCTGCTTTTAAAAGTGGCTTTAGTAATACGATATGCTGCACCCACCCTAAATTTTTTTCGTTCCTTACATTAAATATCCTAAGTGGCAAAAAAGAAAAAATCTTCCTCCCGGCTTCGCAGATACCTGATTGCGTTTGCTGCGGTGGTAGGTTTTTTTCTATTGATTATTGGTTATAGGTTTTACCATAAAGTATATGCGCCTAATGTATCTTATGCAGATGATAAAGAATATCTCTACGTGCCTACTGGTACCGGTTATACAGGATTGGTTGCTCTGCTTAAAGATAAAAAAATAATTAAGAATGTAGAAGCATTTCAATGGGTTGCAATGCAAATGAACTTGCCGTCTCATGTGCATGCTGGCAGGTATAAGCTGGAACCACGTATGAATAATTACGATCTCGTTAAGTTGTTACGCAGTGGAAAGCAGGCCCCTGTGAAACTGGTGATCAACAAGTTTCGCCTGAAGGAAGATTTCGCAGGATATATTGGCAGAAAGCTCGAGGTTGATTCAGCTACGCTGCTTATTTCACTCAATGATAAAAGTTACCTACGGTCTTTTGGTGTTACCCCTGAAACTTCAATGGAACTATTCATCCCAAATACCTACGAGTTTTTCTGGAACACCAGCGCAGCAGAATTCATGGAGCGCATGAAAGAAGAAAAAGAGCGGTTTTGGACGGAGGACAGAATTAGAAAAGCCTATGCCCTCAGTCTTACCCCTGCTCAGGCGATAACACTTGCTTCCATTGTAGAAGAAGAGACAAACAACAACAACGAAAAAAGACGCATCGCAGGTGTTTATCTTAACCGGATAAAAAGGAGCATGTTGCTGCAAGCGGATCCTACCGTGAAGTTTGCGCTGAAGGATTTCGCGATCAAGCGCGTGCTAAACGTACATCTTGCAGTTTCTTCACCATACAATACATATTTACATAAAGGATTGCCCCCTGGTCCCATATGCACACCCTCTGTTAAAACCATTGATGCAGTGCTTAATGCAGAGCCACATGATTATTTATATTTTTGTGCGAGTGCTGACATGCCCGGCACACATGTGTTTGCAAAAACTTATGCTGATCATCTGCTGAATGCGCGTAAGTATCAAAAGTTTCTGAGCCGGCGTCTGGGCCAGGTGTAAATTTTCATTTTTTTCCTGGTAAGAAATTTTGACAATTCCCAACCTTAACTGAAAGATGTACTCACACGATATAGACATTCGGGTTCGTTATGGTGAGGTAGATATGATGGGTTATCTATATTATGGATATTATTCATTTTATTATGAGCAGGCGCGTGTTGAGACAATGAGAAGCCTTGGAATTTCATATAAAAAAATGGAGGAGTTAGGTTTTTTGCTGCCCGTTGCAGATCTGAAAATTCACTTCATTAAACCGGTCTATTATGATGACATAGTTCAGATAAAAACAATGATTAAAAAGATGCCTGGGGTACGTCATCATTTTTACTATGAGATGTACAATGAAAAAGGAGAGTTGGTGAATGAAGCAGAAACCATGCTTGTATATCTGAACAAAGAATCAAGGAGGCCGGTATTATGCCCTGAATTCGTACAAGACCTGTTAAAGCCCTATCTAAAATGAATCTGAAGACGGGGATAGAAAAGATTAAACAAATTAGTGGTTGGAATTCCTTAGTTGAGCTCTCAAAAATAAAGGGTTTTCCCGGCCACCGGAATATTTCAGTGTACGAGGTTTTGGCTTTTTTATTTAAAGAGATGGAGCGTGATTCAATCCTGATAAGGGCATCCTCCATTTCCTTTAATTTCTTCATGTCGTTGTTTCCATCAATTCTTGTCATCTTCACGCTGATTCCCTACATACCCATTTCAACCTTTCAGTATACATTACTTGTGAGCCTCAGCGACATATTACCTGAGAGCGTTTATTTGCTGGTAAATGATACGGTAAACGACATTTTAACGCGGCATCAGGGTGGGTTGCTCTCCTTAAGTCTATTGCTTGCTGTCTATTACTCAAGCCGGGGGGTTATCAGCCTCATGGACTCATTTGATAAAGCACTACCTACATTCCGGCGGCGGAATTTCATCAACCGCCAGCTCGTTGCATTTAAGATCACCAGTCTTTTGTTTTTGCTCATGGTGGCGTCTGTCACGCTTTTTATTGGTGGCGAGGCGATCATTAAGTGGATTATGAAAGTAATACATGGTGAAGACTCTACTACCTACTTTTGGTTCACCGCCATCAGATGGCTCTCTATTCTTTTTATTTTTTATTTCTCTGTTTCGCTCATCTACTTCTTTGGTCCGGCGACAAATGTAAGGTGGCAATATTTTTCTGCTGGATCTACGCTGGCAACGGTATTGATGATCCTCACATCTATACTCTTCTCCTGGGTCATTGATCAGTTCGGGCAGTATAACAAGCTTTATGGCTCCATTGGAACCTTGATTGTTCTATTGCTTTGGATCTATTATAACTCCCTCAGCTTGCTTATTGGTTTTGAATTGAATGCGAGCATCGAGATGAGCTCACATACGGCAAAGATGCTTAAAAATGAAAAGGAGGAGGGAGGATCCGTTACGATGTCGTCTACCTAGAAGAAGTTCTATTAAGCTATAAAAAATAAAAAGGCTGCCCCTTTTAGAAACAGCCTTTTTGAGAATTTATTGAAGCTTTATTTATTCTATAATCATCTTACGGGTAATGCTTTCATTTCCTGCTTTCACAGTACAATAATAAACTCCGCTTGCAAGACCATTTCTACTAAAGATCATTGTGTGATGGCCTGAAGAGAATGTGTAATTATTTTCAAGAATGCTCTCTCCTAACAGGTTAGTCACTCTCACATTAACATCAGCAGAATTCTTCAGCGTAATCTCTAACTGAGTTTGATCTGAGAATGGGTTAGGATAGTTTTGCTTGACGGAAAATCCTGATACCGTAGAGGG
>JACCZV010000298.1 GCA_013695775.1 Chitinophagales bacterium
CCTCAATGGTAAGCTTTTGCTGCGGAAAAGAAATAGCCGGTAAAATGATGAAAACGGCAGATAACAGGTGGGCGGCGAATGAAGGAGAAAATAACGGTGTCTTCATTGAGAATGGGTTTGAGCAAAAGTAGCGATAGGCGGGAGAATGTATTCTAATGTCTTTTTATAAACGAGTGGCACCAAAACAATCCCGCTTTTTTATACCACAGTCGCAGGACTTTCGTTTTATCATGCAACAGTTAAATTCTTTAAGTGGCCTATTCTTTATAATTTTAGTAA
Source organism: Chitinophagales bacterium (assembly GCA_013695775.1). Classification (GTDB taxonomy): domain Bacteria; phylum Bacteroidota; class Bacteroidia; order Chitinophagales; family UBA10324; genus JACCZZ01. Next base: position 280 of record JACCZV010000298.1, read on the forward strand.
ATGAAGTATTGGTATTTTCCTTATGGCAGGCTGGTGCTGTTGCTGATTTTTTTAAATCCTCCTATTGTTCATGCAGACCAGCATCCGGTCTCAGTTGTTCCTTCAGGTCAAATTCGTTTTGTTGAAAATAAGAATCAGTGGGATACCAAGATATTATTCAACGCGTCTATCCCCGGGGGGAAGGTTTTCCTCGAAAAGAATGCTCTTACCTACTATATATTCAGCAGCGAGGATTTAAAAAAAACGCATCCGCTAAGAGACGATTCGGTGGTTTTGCATGGACATGTCTGGAAGGAAATTTTTCTTGGAGCAAATCAAGATCCGCAGACCACGCCTGCAAGTACTTCTACTACATACTACAATTATTTTATCGGAAATGATCCTTCACGGTGGGCAGCCAATGTACACGACTATGCGCAGGTTTCGTATGCCGATCTTTATCCAGGAGTAGATATGAATGTCTATGGTTTCGGTCCGAACCTGAAATATGACCTGATTGTAGAACCTTCAGCTGACCCTTCCCAAATTCAGATTCAATATGAGGGTGCAAAAGATTTATCAATAGAAAATGGGAATCTGATTATCAAAACATCCATTGGTGATTTCACGGAGCAAAAACCTTTTGCTTACCAGATTATTAATGGCAACAAATCTGAGGTGCCATGCAAATTCGTGCTAAGAGGAACAATCATCACTTTCTCGGTAGATAAAAATTATGACCAAAGCCTTCCCCTCATCATAGACCCGACTCTCATATTCTCCACATATACGGGAAGCTTTGCTGATAATTTCGGCTACACTGCAACCTATGATGCTACCGGAGCAATGTATCTCGGCGGATTGGTAAATGGTACCGGATATCCAGTTACTACCGGGGCAGTGCAATTAATATATGCCGGCGGCACAGGACCCTTTCCTCCGGGAAATGGCAACGACTATGCATGCGACTATGGCATTATGAAATTAAGTTCGATGGGGAATGCTGTGCTATGGGCTACTTATTTGGGGGGTACTGATAATGAAACTCCGCACAGCATGGTAGTGGATAATAACGGTGATCTGATAATATATGGAAGAACCTGGTCTGATGATTTTCCGATAACGGCCAACGCATTTGATAATACTTACAATAACAACGGTGATATTGTAGTATCTAAAATAAGTGAGGATGGAACAACATTGATGGGATCTACCTTCCTCGGTGGTTCAGGGGAAGATGGCGTTAATTATGATGCCACCGAACCAGGCTATGGTAATCTTAAAGTGAATTACGGGGATGATGCCCGCGGTGAAGTAATCATCGATGTAAGCAACAACATTTACGTGGCAACCTGTACGAAATCAGCGAATTTCCCCGTAACGACGAACGCTTATCAGACTACGATAGCAGGCAGCCAGGATGGGTGTATCTTTAAAATGAATTCCGATTGTAGTGGATTGATATGGTCTACCTACCTGGGCGGATCGAATGATGATGCCTGCTATTCACTCGATCTTTTTAATGGGGAAGTGTACGCCACAGGCGGAACAATGAGCAGCAATTTTCCTGCTGCAAGTTCTGTTTTACATTCCACCTTTCAGGGAGGTACAATGGATGGCTTTCTTGTTCATTTAAGTGCGGACGGAACATCTTTAATGCAATCTACCTTTATCGGCACTACAGAAAACGACCAGTCATATTTTGTAAAGCTTGATAAAAATTCGAATGCATATCTCTATGGTCAGACCAACGGAAGTTACCCTGTCACCTCAGGTGTCTATTCCAATGCCAACAGCGGGCAATTCATACATAAGCTGCTGCCTGATCTAAGTGCAACGGTCTATTCAACGGTTTTTGGAAATGGAAATGGGGAATCTAATATATCACCCACCGCCTTTGCTGTGGACACATGCGAGAACATCTACATCTCCGGGTGGGGCGGTAGTATATTCAGTCAATGGAGCTGGTTCTCACACAATATGAATAACATGCCTATCACGCCTGATGCACTGCAAACAACCACAGATGGCACAGATTTTTATATTGCTGTTTTCGAAAAAGATATGGCCGCCTTACAATATTCTACTTATTTCGGGGGAAACACGGGTGCTGACGATGCACCTGAACATGTAGACGGCGGCACGAGCAGATTTGACAAGAACGGAATCATTTATCAGGCAATTTGTGGTGGCTGTGGGGGAAATGTTTCCTCTGTGCCCACTACGCCGGGTGCGTGGAGCGAAACAAACAACAGTACTAATTGCAATGAGGTAGGTGTAAAAATCGAGATTAACTTATTTATTGTGACAGCCAACGCGTCAGCATATCCAACTGCGACAGGTTGTGTACCCCTCACAGTCGGCTTCACAAACACCAGTGTGAATGCTACGCAGTACTATTGGGATTTCGGTGATGGAGGAAACTCAACAGAATTTGCACCAACATATACTTTTAATGACACCGGAACCTTCAATGTGATGCTTATTGCAACGGATCCTACAGCCTGTGTGCCGGTTGACACCGCTTATACATCTGTGGTGGTATATAACAATTTGGTCACTGCCGCCTACACCACCACGATTACTGACTTCTGTGATTCTCTCCAGGTTGATTTTTCTGCTACATCTACTGGCACTGCTACCTCATACACATGGGACTTTGGCGATAGCACGGCGGGTAATGGACTTAATGTAAGTCATACGTATTATGTACCAGGGGTGTACACAGTAATGCTTATTGTAAATGATCCTTTATCATGCAATCAGCTCGATACCATTATACAGTTTGTTGATTACACTCAGGTGTTGATTGCTGAGGTAAGTAATTCAGCTTATTTTGGATGCGCTCCGTTTACGGTGGATTTCTCGAATATAGGTTATGGTGGTCTCTCATTCTTCTGGATATTTGGTGATGGTGAAACTTCTACTGATTCAACACCCTCTCATACTTTCAGCCTTCCCGGAATTTACAATGGAATGTTGGTTATTGCTGATGATTCAGCTTGTAATAAAGCTGACACGGCTTTTTTTTCGGTTACTGTACTACCCTATCCACCTGATGCAGCTTTTACTGCTGACCCGACTGTAATTCAGGATTATATTTCTGATGTGCAGTTCACCAATCAATCCAGCGGGGCATTATCTTATCTCTGGAACTTTGGTGATGGAGACACCAGTACAGAAACCAATCCTCTTCATACCTATCTGCTAAGCGGAGAATATCTCGCTTGTCTTACTGCGAATAATGCAGGCGGCTGTCCTGATGAGAGCTGCATCTTTATTAAAGTTCAGTTGATACCTGTAGTTGATGTGCCGAATGCTTTCTCACCAAATGGCGACGGACAAAATGATCTCTTATTTGTAAAAGGTCAGGATATTAAAAATCTCAACTTTAAAGTTTTTAACAGATGGGGTGAATTAGTATTTGAG
>JACCZV010000208.1 GCA_013695775.1 Chitinophagales bacterium
CTGAAAATAACGCTTCAGAAAACAATGAAACGAAAACCCTTAAAATTGACGGCTCAAGCACAGTTTACCTGATCTCTGAAGCAGTGGCTGAGGATTATAAAGGTGTGAACTCTGATCTACAAATTACCATCGGGACGTCAGGTACGGGTGGCGGCTTTAAAAAATTTATTAATGGTGAGATAGATATCTGCAATGCCAGCCGTCCGATTAAAACAAGTGAAGCTGATGAATGTAAAAAAAATGGTATTCAGTTTCATGAGCTGCCCATAGCTTACGATGGGTTGGCTGTGGTAGTTAATCCTAAAAATACATGGGCAGATAAGCTTACTGTAACAGAATTGAAAACCCTGTGGGAATCTGCAGCACAGGGAAAAATTACAAAATGGAGCCAGGTCAGGAAAGGTTTTCCTGATAAGGAAATCAAGTTATTTGGACCCGGGACTGATAGCGGCACCTTCGATTATTTCTGCGAAGCAGTTAATGGCGGAAAAGAAAATCATAGAGGTGACTATACATCGTCTGAAAATGATAACCAGTTAGTGCAGGGCGTTGCTTCCGATGAGGGCAGCATCGGTTATTTCGGACTTGCTTATTATGAAGCCAACAAAGACCAGCTAAAGTTAGTACCGATAGATGATGGTGATAATAGCAACGGAGCAGGCGCCGTTGTTCCTACCTTAGAAACTGTTCAAAACGGAACATATGCACCCTTATCACGTGCTTTATTTATTTACGTGAATGATGCTGTTTATCAAAAGCCCGAGGTGAAGGAATTCCTGAATTATTATATCAAGAATGTTCCGGCACTTGCTGGGGAGGTCGGCTACATTCCTTTGCCAGGCGCAATCTATACTATGGTCTCACAACGAATGCAAAATGGAGTTATGGGTACTCTATATACAAATGGAGAAGAAGTAGGGACTAAGCTGGAAGACCTGATGAAGCAATCACCATAATTAATTTTCATGAACGGCAGCAGTACGCTTCTTCCTGTATCGGAAACCACCGAAAAAAATCGAAGCCCTTTCAGCTTTAGCCGTGAAGCTTATGTAGTTACCCGCGAAAAGGTGGTGCATGCTATTCTGATGCTCTGCGCGCTGGTCTCTGTCTTCACAACCTTAGGAATTATTCTGGTACTGCTCTTTCAGACCATTGAGTTTTTTAAGGAAGTGCCGATCATTAATTTTCTCACCGATACCCAATGGACTCCCCTTTTTCAGGACAAGCACTTCGGAATTATGCCTCTGCTTTCCGGAACATTGCTGACCTCACTGATTGCCCTTTCGGTGAGTGTACCTCTTGGCCTCATCATCGCCATTTACCTTAGTGAATATGCGCCCTCTTTTTTACGAAAGCTTCTGAAACCATTCTTAGAGGTGCTTGCCGGAATTCCGACGATTGTTTATGGATACTTCGCATTGATAACTGTAACCCCACTCCTCCAAAATATATTTCCCTCCCTATCGGGATTTAATGCGTTATCACCTGGTATTGTTATGGGAATTATGATTCTTCCGCTTGTTACCTCTCTGAGTGAGGATGCCTTGCGAATGGTTCCGAAAGGCTTAAGAGAGGGTGGGTATGCATTGGGTGCCTCGAAGCTTCAGGTATCTTTATCCATTGTTTTTCCCTCTGCCTTTTCAGGAATTGTTGCCTCTGTAATTCTTGCTTTTTCAAGAGCAATCGGCGAAACCATGATAGTTGCAATTGCGGCCGGTCAACTTCCTAACTTAACCGCAAACCCGCTGCAGCCCGTCGCTACAATGACCTCTTACATTGTGCAGGTTAGCCAGGGTGATACCCCCTATGGCACCCTTGCGTACAATACTATTTTTGCCGTTGCAATAACCCTTTTCATTTTCACTTTTTTGCTGAATATCATTAGCTTCAGGTTAAGAAAAAAATACTTCTCTATGGGAGGCGACTGATGAACAGCTTTGAAATACATGCGCTAAAGCAGCGCACAAAAGATATCATCTTCCAGGTGACGGCCATCGTGGGCCTGTTGTTCGCGGTAACTGTTTTGCTGTTATTACTGATCAATGTATTTCAGGATGGGTGGGGCCGCCTGAGCTGGCAATTTATTTCAAGTTATCCCTCAAGAAAGCCAGAATCTGCAGGAATTATCGCCGGGCTGGCTGGAAGTTTTTTTATGGTAAGCCTCGCTGCTCTATTATCGGTCCCGGTTGGAATTGGGGCTGCCATTTATCTTGAAGAATATGGAAAGAAAAATCGCCTCGGCAAGTTTATAGAGATCAACACTGCCAACCTTGCCGGTGTGCCATCTATTGTTTATGGCTTGCTTGGCCTGGGTTTGTTTGTAAGATGGTTTCAATTAGACCGCTCCATTCTTGCAGGCTCACTCACCATGAGTCTGCTGATAATGCCGGTGATTATCATTGCTACCCGGGAGGCCATTAAAGCCGTTCCGCAGGGCATTCGTGAAGCATCATATGCAGTTGGGGCAACAAAATGGCAAACAATATGGCATCATCTGCTTCCTATATCATTTCCCACCATTCTTACAGGAATTATTCTTGCAGTGTCACGTGCCATCGGTGAAACCGCACCCCTCATTACCATCGGTGCATTAACTTACGTAACCTTTCTTCCAAAAAATATCACTTCAGAATTCACCATCTTACCAATACAGATATTTAATTGGGTTAGCCGCCCACAGCAAGCATTTCATGAGAATGCCGCAGCAGCCATCATTGTATTAATTGCATTTACTCTATTACTGAATTCTGTGGCAATTATTTTACGTAACAAGTTCAGCAGATGAACATGAGGCAGATGCCTGCATTGGAAACCAGGAATTTGAACCTGCATTATGGTACCAATCATGCATTGAAAAATATTTCCTTAGGCATCTCTGAGAATTTTGTGGTTGCGCTTATTGGTCCTTCAGGCTGTGGAAAATCTACATACCTGAGACTGTTTAACCGCATGAACGATATGATTGATGGGGTGAAGATAGATGGCGATGTGTTGTTTAATGGTAAAGACATATATAAAAGCAATCTGAGGGTAGAGCATGTGCGCAAGAAGATCGGAATGGTATTTCAAAAGCCAAATCCATTTCCTAAAACAATCTTTGAGAATGTAGCATATGGATTAAAAGTGAATGGGGTATCAAACAAGAAATTCATAGAAGAGACTGTTGAAAAATCTCTCAAGCAGGCTGCGTTGTGGGAAGAAGTCAAAGACACACTAAAGAAATCGGCACTTGCCCTCTCAGGCGGGCAGCAGCAACGGTTGTGCATTGCACGGGCTTTGGCTGTGGAACCCTCCGTTCTTCTTATGGATGAGCCCGCATCAGCCCTTGATCCTTTAAGCAGCTCTAAAATTGAGGAACTCATTTATGAGTTGAAGAAAAAATATACGATTTTGATTGTAACACACAACATGCAGCAGGCAGCAAGAGTAAGCGATAAAACCGCATTCTTTTATCTTGGTCAGTTAATTGAGTATGATGATACCAAACAGATTTTCATTAATCCCAAAGAAGAACGCACCCAGAATTATATTACAGGAAGATTTGGATAAACATACTATTTCATAATGACAGAAATGGAACAGGGATATAAAAGAATGACTCACCTGGATCTCGAACTGAACCGGCTGAAGAATGAGATCGCTGAAATGGGAAATTTAGTACAGCACCAGTTGAAAAAAAGCATTGAATCACTCACTACGGTCAATACGGACTTAGCCCGTGAAGTAATGTTTCAGGAGAGAAGGGTGAATGCTGAGGAGTTAAAGATTGACCGTGATTGTGAAAATATAATGGCCCTCTTTAATCCGGTAGCCATTGACCTGAGATTGGTGTTTGCTGCATTTAAAATCAACGCTCACCTGGAGCGGGTGGGCGACAATGCAAAGGGAATTGCACGCTACACATTAGACCTTGAAGAGCCCTATGATGCACGATTGCTTGAGAAATTAAACCTGGTAAAAATGTGGGAGGTATCCGATTCAATGATTGCTGATAACCTGCGGGCTTTCGAAAAAGCAGATACCATTGAGGCAAGAAATATATTTCGTAAAGACGTCCTCATTGACGAATATAACCATGATGCTACCGGCATAATTGCAGAATATATAAAATCCCATACAGATAACATTGTGCCCCTGATCAATCTGATTTCTGTTATAAGAAAAATGGAACGCATCGGCGATCTGAACAAAAACATAGCTGAGGAGATCATATTCTTTGTTGAAGCAAATGTTCTCAAACATGAAAAAGAAAAAATTTAGAAGTGCGGACATTACATATAACTAAATAGCAAAGCTCATCTCAATGGAACATCAGCCCAATATTTTGATAGTAGATGATGAGATAGATGTTCTTGAGTTCATTGCATATAATCTCGAAAAGGAGGGTTATAAAACAATTGGGGCTAAAGATGGATTGGAAGCCATACGCCTTGCTAAATTATTAAAGCCCGACCTGATCTTACTCGATATTATGATGCCCAACCTTGATGGCATTTCTACTGCAGAGCATTTGAAAGAATTAAAAGAGCTTAATCAAACGCTGATTGTTTTTCTCACTGCGCGAAATGATGAGGAATCAGAACTTAAGGGGTTTACTGCAGGCGCTGATGATTATATAACAAAGCCCATTAAGCCGAAGTTGCTGGTGAGCCGAATAAAAGCTCTGCTCCGGCGCGGATCTATAGAGCCTGATAAAAATGTTATGAAGTTAGGCGACATCATTATAGATAAGGATAAGCATCTTGTGAAACTGGGGAAGGAAGAAATTTTTCTTGCCCGGAAAGAATTTGACCTGTTGTGCCTGCTTGCTTCCAAACCCGGAAGAGTGTTTCACAGAAACGAGATACTGAGTAAGGTGTGGGGCGATGATATTGTGGTAGGCGACCGCACCATTGATGTTCACGTGCGCAAGGTGAGGATGAAAGTTGGTTTAGAGGTGATCAAAACAGTGAAGGGTGTTGGATATAAATTTGAAATCTAAACAGCAGTGCGCTACATTGAAGTTGGCTCTTGCACAAAGTTGAAGTATATTCCTTCCAAGAACAATAAAAATTCAACACCGGTAATAATGATGTAAAGAACATACCTGCTAAGCTCGAAGCTGTGCGAAAGCCTGCTATTGCCTGGCGGAGCCTTTTGGCAACCCGCTTGCGGCCTCACGATACCATTTAAAATTTACATGCCATGAGTATTCGCGATTTTTTTGGTTACTTTTATTCGCATTCAATATTTTTAATGGTGCTCACGAGATCGCTTCGCTAAGTTCTTCTAAAGAAAGTGACAAATAAAATTCACTTTAAATTCTGTATTGATCTGAATTGCAGAAATAGCTACGTAATTTTTATTTAAAATTTTACCGGGTTATTTTTATCTTTTGCTCCCATGAAAAACCTGAAGCCCGCAACCGTCGCTATCTACACCTCACTTATCGTAGCTGCAACAGCCTCTCTCGTTTCATCTATCCCCCCTTATTTTATGCTGCATCCGTGGCAGCAAATTGGTATTGTATTTATCATCACATTCATATTTTCTTACTTTGTTTTTTACAATGCTCTTGAAAGATTTATTTACAGAAAGATCAAGCTCATTTATAAATCCATTCACAACCTGAAGCTCAATCGCTTTTCTAAAGATATTTTAGGAAAATCTATGAGCGATGATGATCCTATTTCAGAGGTAACAGCCGAGGTTCAGGAGTGGGCTGAAGGGAGTCGCCGTGAAATTGAGAGCCTGAAGAAGGCCGAGCAATACAGAAGAGAATTTTTGTCGAATCTCTCTCACGAACTAAAAACCCCTTTGTTCAGCATTCAGGGTTATGTGCATACGTTGCTTGACGGTGCGATGAATGATAAGGAAGTGGAAAAACATTTCCTTGAAAAAACAGCTTTTAGTATAGATCGCCTTGCCAATCTTATCACCGATCTTGAAGAGATCTCGAAGCTCGAAAGCGGTGAAGTGACGCTTGATAAAGAGATATTTGACATCTATTCCCTTACCAAAGATGTGTTTGATGAGTTTGAAATAAAAGCCAATACAACAAAAATAAAATTTTCCTTTAAGAAAGGTTGTGAGCACCCCTTCTACGTTTTTGCCGATAAAGAGCGCGTGAGGCAAATACTTACCAACCTTATTGACAACTCAATTAAATATGGAAAGCAAAACGGCAATACCATTGTCAGCTTCTACGATATGGCTTATAAAGTGCTTATTGAAATAACTGATGATGGACTCGGGATTGCGGAAGAGCATTTAAAAAGGCTCTTCGAAAGATTTTATCGGATAGATAAAAGCCGCAGCCGTGAACAGGGAGGTACCGGCCTTGGGCTGGCTATTGTAAAGCATCTTGTGGAAGCACATAATGAAACAATCAATGTGCGCAGCAATACGGGGGTGGGTTCTACATTTGGGTTTACGCTGGCAAAAAGTGAGTAAGCTTAACCATCACTCTACTGACTCAATAAGCACCGTCACATTGTTCTTCAGCACCTCTACAAAACCGCTCTTCACTGAAAAGAAAAGTTCCTCTTTGTTATTCCGCACTTTAATCTGCCCGGCTTTTAAAGAGGAAATCAACGGAGCATGGTTGTTAAGCACCTGAAAGGCGCCGGCCGTTCCGGGAAAGGAAACTGCAACAGCTTCGCCAC
>JACCZV010000315.1 GCA_013695775.1 Chitinophagales bacterium
ATGTTATGATAGACCCCTTTTTTGCCTTTAAAACCAAATAGTACCCCTGTTCCCGCTATTGCTACATGTTTATCTTTTAAGGTTGTAAGTCCAAATGAGCCATACAATTTTTCATAAAAGGAATTGCCGACCCTAATTGTTGTGCGTTCCATAAGGCTTACAACTGTTGCCAGCACTTTTTCCCGCGGCATTCCCGGTAGGGAAAGATGCTTTTCCATTTGAAGCCGGATGTGGGGCAACACCTTTCCAAACTCTAAAAGGCGCGAAAATTTAGTTTGATTTCTAAAAGCATTCCATGAAGGATGATATTTGTATTGCTTACGCTTTCTTACATCGTAACCTGTTACCTGCAGATGGCCGTTAGGTAACCGGCATATCCAAACATTTGTCCAGGCTGGAGGAATTACAAGCTTTCTTATTCGGATCAGTTCACTTTTGCTTTTGACCGTTTTTCCATTAAAGATAAATCTGAATTCTTTTCCATGCGGGATGCGTGTTATTCCAGGCACCTGATCAGACACGTATTCTAAGTGTACTGCTTCGGCATATTTTGCCGGTTGATGCATGATCTTATGAAGTTGTTTTCCCGACAGTACCATTATCTCATCTAAGATAGCAAAGGGTGAATTACATGACAATCAATTATCCATTTACAATCTCACCGCCATTGGGATGGAGGAATTGCCCGGTAAGGTAGGAACTGTCATCGCATGCAAAGAATAAATAACATGGTGCGATTTCGGCAGGCTGACCGGCTCGTTTCATAGGTACATCGCTCCCGAATTCTGAAACCTTCTTGGGGTCGAAAGATGAAACTATTAAGGGAGTCCATATGGGACCAGGTGCTACACCATTTACCCGAATACCTTTTTCTATGAGGTTCGCTGAAAGACTTCTTGTAAAAGACACGATGGCTCCTTTGGTGCTGGCATAATCGATCAATGTACTGCTGCCACGATAAGCAGTAACGGAGGCTGTATTTACGATAACAGCGCCCTTTTTCATATGAAGCAATGCCTGGCTAGTGATCCAAAAAATTGAAAAGACATTGGTCGCAAAGGTTTGAATCATTTCAGGCGAGCTGATTTCATTCAGACTTTTTCGCTCGTAATGCATGCCAGCGTTATTCACTAACACATCGATCCGACCAAACTTACTTATGGTTTTCTGAACCACTTGCATACAATTCCATTCTTTGCTAATATCATAAGGTAATAACAGACATCTGCGACCGTACTGCGTTTCAATGATATTCTTTGTCTCAAGTGCATCTGCCTCTTCATTTAAATATGCCAAAGCTATATCCGCACCTTCTTTCGCAAAAAGAAGAGCTACTGCCTTTCCGATGCCACTATCACCACCGGTAATAAGTGCTATCTTATCTTTAAGTTTTCCACTTCCGGCTTTGGGGGTATCGGATATAGGTTTTGGATTCATCTTAAGTTCTAAACCTGGACGTTCCTGCTTTTGTGCCCTTCGCAATTTCCTCTTAGGATTCGCTTTTTGCATATTTTTTTAAAATTTAGTGTAAGATTTAGCCGCAAGCATGTATGAATTAACTGTAGCCCTCCTGCAAAAGGTTAATAACATGCCTCTATGCTTAATGTGGTTGCATTATTTGGTTAAAGGATTGTTACGTTAATTTTGGAATGGAATCAATAGATTCATTAGAGAACAGCGTTGTACTTGTTATTGATGACGAGAAGGAGACTTGCATCCTATTAGCGGCTATAATTCACAAAAACAGATTGAAAGCCGCTTATGTTCACACCTTAGAAGATGCGGTGAAGTCGATCAGCAAGGTAACTCCTGTCCTGATATTTCTTGATATCAATTTGCCTGACGGTAATGGAATCGATTTTTTAATCCATCTGAGTATCCATTATCCGGAAATTCATGTTGTGATTATCAGTGCTTTCGATTCTTACAAAGCAAAGGCTGAAGAATTAGGAGCTTACGCATTTTTAATAAAGCCTTTTAGCAAAGAAGCAGTAATGGATATTCTTTCAACCTCCGTTAATCATGCATAACTGCATAAATCCAAATTGTTTAATAATAGGAGCGATTTTCCCCAGTACGTGGAATTTTTTTTACGTAAATAATAGTTTTGGAGAATTCCCCTATTCAATATACATTAAATTGTTAACGGGTTATACAAATGGATTCAGGGAATACGTTGGCGAACCTTTTACTTTCATACAACATTAAAATAAACTATACAATGAACAACTTACTTTATATCGTTGCAGTGATATTAGTGATCGGCTGGCTGCTGGGATTTTTTTATTTTAATGTAGGTTCGATAATCCATATTCTTTTAATAATTGCAATTATTGCAATTATCCTTCGGGTTATTAAAGGCAACACACCCATTTAGAGATCAAATTACTATTTTGGTTATTTTCGCATGGCAATATATTAAAGCCGTCGTATAACATACATATTTATTAAACCTGATGGAAGGATTATTGCCTTGAGGCAAAATCAAGAGTAATAATAAAGGAAGTTCCTTTGCCTAATTTACTTTCTACTTTCATAGTGCCTTTGTGACTCAGCATAATATTATATGTAGTAGTTAATCCGAGCCCTAACCCCTTTTTCTTTCCGGTAAAAAACGGCTCAAAAATTCTGTTTATCAGATTTGGATCAATGCCCTTACCGTTATCCGAAATAATGACCACACATTTCTTATTGGGGCTATTCGTCATTAATTTAATAACACCCTTACCCTCAGGTACCTCCTCTATTGCATTGATGAGTATATTCAACAGGGCTATTTTCATCTGCTCCTTATCAATATACACCTTACATATCCCCTCTTCGTAAAGTTTCTCAATCTTTACCTTCTTCAACTCTATTCGATCCTTTGCCAGCTCAACGGTTTCATCTAATATATCGTTAATAGATACAGCTTCGTAATTAAGTTTATTAAACCGGGTGGAATCAAATAAATCGGTAATAAGCTGATTAATTCTATTGCAATTTCTATTAATCAATTCGAATAGGCCGCTATAGGATCCCTTACTATCAGGAATTTCCTCCTGCAATTGCTGCAGTGCAAGCTTCACATTTGTTAAGGGATTTCTAACCTCATGTGCAATAAGTTGTGCAACTCTTCCTGTAAGAGCAAATTGCTCCGCAGCACGCAGGCTTTTCTCATTTTCAATTAATTGCTTAAGGGTACGGGATTGACTTATAGAGTACCGAATGCTTCTCTCAAGGATATTTGAGTCAATTTGTCCCTTTAACAAATAATCAGCTGCCCCCGCAGTCATTGCTTCAATATCAATATCATCATCGCCGCGGCCGGTGAAAATTATAACCGGAAGGTGAGGATTTTCTTCTTTTATATACTTCAATACCTCTAAGCCAGTATATTGCCCCAGCAGGTAATCCACCAGGCATATATCATATTCTTTGGAGGAAATTCTTTCTTTTGCATCTTCAAATGAGGATATCCAGTCAATCTCATAAGCTTGTCGGTCAGGGTCTTCTAACAAGTCGCGGATGATGATATAATCTTCCTCATCGTCCTCTAAATGTAAAATACGTATCGTTTCCATTATCTTCAAATTCTAATGGTAAAATATTCTCCTCATTAATCAAAGAAACAAGCATTGACTATAATATATTAGCAAATAATTACTCCGTAGTATTATCATTTGATTGGTTTTGCCTAAGGGGCAGGGTGGTAGTAAAAGTAGCTCCTTTATCCGGATATCCTGAAGAGGTAATTTTTCCGCGATGGTTTCAATGTTGTTGCAGGAGCGGTATACCTTGCCAGATTTTAACCCCTACAAGCGTTTTTTATGCATTTCAATCCTTACTACCATGTTATAGAATTAATTTTATCGATTAGTTGAAGTTGAATACATTTCAGACAGGTGTACCCATGCGAAATTCGTTTTAGCTAATAGAAACATGAACCTTTATTCTCACCTTTGAGGGAAATTTACGCCTGGCCGGAAAATTCAGCCCTATATTGATTTAATTATTTCTGAAGTCTTAATTCATAAAAAAAGATGGGTTGACAGAGGATCTGTAGGAATTTTAAATTAGGAGGTATTTTTGATGTAAATAAATACTGGGCTTGCTCTCAATAATCTTTCGATAAATTTTCCCATTTAAGTATTAATTTAATTATTAAAAGTTAATAAGATGACTGATTTAAATGACATAAAGAACCTTGAAGATTTACGGGGCAGGATAGCTACGATACAACGTGAAACTTCAGAGCAGGAACAATTACTGAAATTCCAGGCTGGTGAATTGGTAGCAGGCCTCAATCCTTCAACCGTATTTAAGAATGCGTTTGCAAAACGGCCTTCGGAACCTGCGGTCAGTGTTCCTCTTTTTCCAAAAAAAGGAATAGTGGGTGGAATATTATCTTTTGCCGCCGGAAAAATCTTCAAAAACTTCTTTAACCGAAAGAAAAAATCATCCGGTTCCGTTCACACGGATTTCTAATTATTGCATCATAAAGTTACCCGGCAGAGATATGATAATCCACCAGATTATCTATTGGTGAGCGAATTATGTTTCCCAGTATCAATTTCCTATCCTCGACGCACTGTTTGAGGTCATCATTAAATATAGATGCTATAGATCCTGCAAAATTGAGAGGTAAAGTTTTATACCCAGGATATAGACTGATAATTTTTCCAAAAAAATCTTCAAAAGACTGATTTATTATTTTATGGATTTCCGGAACGTTAAGATTTTCCTTAGCGAAGTGTGAGAATCTTGCCAGAAAACGATTTGGAAACGGTTTTCGATAAATGGCGTCTATAATTTCGTCGCGCGTGTAAGGGCAGAAATTATTGAAATCTTTATCAGTGTCCTTTGAGAAAGTTTTCCGAAGCCAGCTTATAAGGATAAGTTTCCCTAAATAGGCTCCACTTCCCTCATCCCCCAATATAAAACCGCCGCCTTCCACTTGTTCTTGAAAGTTGTCTCCGTTGTAAAACCCTGTGTTTGTTCCAGTACCAAGTACTGCTACCAATCCGGGTTTATTACCGAGTAATGCACGGGCTGCGCCCATAAGATCTGTTTCCACGACTATGGTTGAAGTAGGAAAACAATTTTTTAAAACCGTCATGATCTCCTTTTTCTTACCCTCCGCCGCACAGCCGGCTCCATAGAAAAAAAGCCTCTCAGGTGGCATAGAAGAAAAGTGTGGTAAAACTTCTTCTCTTATAATACTTTCCATCTCTTGAGGCGAGATGAAATAGGGATTATACCCTACCGTTCGAAAGGAAAAAATGTTATCATTCTTTAATATTCGCCAATCTGCTTTTGTAGAACCTGAATCAATAATAGCTTGAATCATAAATTAAATGGTTGTGCCGGTAAATTACGAAAGGCAGGTTCATAATTATCTTACGGCAATACCTCTTTGTGAACAGAACAGATCCTCAGAAAGCAGTGCTTACGTGATATACGATTATATCTATTGACTCCAGCTTTACAAACTGACGTTTTCTCATGATTTAGCTTTTATCTGCATCAAATTTTTACACCTTTGCGCTATTATATGGCCCTAAACATTTTGCAATCCATTTTTAAATTTGCTAAAAGATTATCGCATGTAATGATTTTTAAAAAAAATTGCAGTAAGTTATGACACTACGGGAAACTCTCCAGAAGACGTTTCTGCCTTCTCAGCCAAAGACCTCATCAATGATTGTTGTAGGCACTATGGCATTTGATTCCATTGAAACACCTTTTGGTAAATCAGAGAATATAATTGGTGGTGCCGCTACATATATTTCATTGGCTGCATCATATTTCGTTAAAAATATTCGATTAGTTTCGGTGATAGGAGGGGATTTTCCAAAAGAGCAGATTTCATTTATGAATCAACGAGGGATTCATACTGATGGGGTGCAAATTAAGGAAGATGAAAAATCCTTTTTTTGGAAAGGATCTTATCACCTCGACATGAATACCCGTGATACACTAGTGACTGAATTGAATGTGCTTGCTGCCTTTGAT
>JACCZV010000321.1 GCA_013695775.1 Chitinophagales bacterium
TGAAGAATTGATATACCGATAGAATAGAACAAAACATATTTCCCGTTGGCCTGCATTGAAGCTTGATAAAAATTCCCAGGAAAATGGTATTGCTCTGCAACTACAGGCCACCAGCTAAGATATTCCAGATCATTATAAATATATTTTCCGGGCAAGTACAAATAATAGCCTAATGCATCCCATGTGAGGGCATGTTTTATATTATCGTAATAGTAAAAACGGATAGCAATCATTATTGCAAATACAAAGAACAGAGCAAATATTGACCGGGAATTATTTTTCAAAGCATGTTCACTTTGTCACTGGGAAAAAGGTACCTGCAAGGCTATTACTGTAGCATTAGCTGACACATTTTGCAATCTATTGTTTTTTAAGCTGTGCCCTTTTCTCTTAAAAACAATAACTAATAGATCAACCTCTGAATTCTGATAGTAGTAACTATTCGGCTAATAATAAATACACCATAAGTTTTAGAGCTTAACGGGTAGGCGATAGCAACCCACACAATTAAACAATGGTTGGTCGAACCGTTATCGTGTTTTATGTGGGACAATTATGGTATTGGTCGTAAAGGCATAGTTCGACTGTAACTTCAACAACTCTCTCAGCGCTTCAGGAACAGGCTTATTCAAAAAATCAAAAATTTTCTGTTATGAAAAAACTGATCCTTATTTCCAAATCACTGCTGATTCTGACAGTAATGGTAATGGTTTCCCCTATTTACGCTCAAATAAAGACCTTAGCCACCGCTTCTGAAACAAGCGTTTTAAACCAGGTGAGGGTAACAATTCCTCAAGAGTGGAAAAATTTTATTATTCAGGAAGATGCGGGCAATACAACAACGTTTTCGCTGGTAGATGGAGATATAGCACCCGTGTTTTTATTCTCCATAACACAAATTCCCGAAAATCAATGGATAAAAACCAATGCTAATTTAACGGATGCTCAAATAATTGCACAGGAAGATGGGGTGATCTATTTCAGCCAGGTAAATAAGAGAGAAACGATTAAGGGTCCCAACAGTTCTCTGTATCAGCAGATTTACCCTGCAATAGATGAAATGATTAAGAGCGTTCAGATTGACTGAAGCATAATTTTAAGACTTGAAATGCCGGAGAACTAATTATTTAACATCTAATAATTCTATGTCAAATATTAAGATGCTGTTTGCAGGAATTTGCTGTGAGGCACGCGACCCATATCCAAGAGTGGAGGGAATGATCAAAGTTCCTTTTCCGCCAACATTAAAAAGAGCAATGCCCTCATCCCAGCCTTTGATTACCTGTCCGGCTCCAAGCTTGAAGTCAAATGGTGTGCGGCCGGGATTCAATGAAGAGTCAAAGACTTTACCATCCACCAGCTTGCCGGTGTAATTTACTGTTACCATTTTGCCTGCTTCCGCCTTTACGCCTTCACCCTGTTTTTCTACGATATAATAGAGGCCGGAAGCGGTCTTTTGAGCCTGCAATCCCTTGGAAACAAGATAGCTGTCAATCGCAGTAAACTCTTTTTCATTTTGTGCATTCATTTCATTTTGTTTTTTCTTCTCAAAATCTTCTTTAGCCATAAGTGATAATACGTTTACACGTATTTTAATGTATTCTCCCTTTTTTGCAAAAGGCGGCATCTCCTGGTTTTGATAGGCAGAATCTACGGGCATAAGAAAAAGAGCGCTGTCTCCTTCGCCAAGCAAGGCAAATCCTTCCATCGGATCGCCATGGAAAGTAGGCTCATTGATGGTGAATTGCACGGGACCCATCTCCTCTTCATAAGTTGAGAAAAGTACCGAATCGCGCAATGTCATATATACAAGATTCATCTTTATGACATCGCCTAATTTACCTTTTACCGTTTTATTATCTTCAATCAGCTTATAATATAAGCCCCCATTGGTTTTGGAAAAGCCTTCTGTAGCTGCAGGTTGTGCAAGTGCGCCTGACCCTATAAAAAATAACATCAACAGGCTTTTGATATTTTTCGCTTTGATTTTCATTCTTTTTCCTTTTTCAGATTCTAAGCATTTAAGATGCAACATTGATATTACACTTTATTCCATTACTTCAAGCAATTGAATTTCAAAAACCAAGGGAGCATTAGGAGGAATTTTTTCCCCTGCACCACGTTCGCCATAAGCCAAGCCGGATGGCACAATAAGTTTCCCTTTGCCTCCCTCTTTAAAATGAGGAATGCCTTCATCCCATCCTTTAATCACCTGCCCTGCTCCGATCTTAAACTCGAAAGGCTCACGTCCCGGATCAAGTGATGAATCGAATTTTGTTCCGTTGAGAAGCATTCCGGAATAATTAACCTTCACCGTATTACCCGTCACAGGTTGCTTTCCAGCGCCCAGGTCTTCAACAATTACATATAAGCCTGACGGTGTTTTTTCTCCTTTCAGATTATTGGAAGAAAGATAAGATTCAATATCCTTTTGCTCCGATGACTGTTGATCGGCAGCTTTAGCATTCATAAGGGTATTATATTCTTCTTCAGACATCACATCAAGCACCTTAAAATCTAATTTCATAAAATCGCCATGATGCAGAAATGGTGGTGGCGAACCGCGAAAGACAAGATCCGCCGGAAGATAACAGGAAGCACTGTCACCCTTACCAATCATGGTTAATATTTCAAGGGGATCACCCTTAAATTTAGGCTTATCTACCTTGCTGTATATTGGAGTATTTTGATCTTTTGTACTAAGAAAAAGCGAATCTTTATCCGTGCGCCAATAGACATTGTACTTCATCACCTGGCCGGGCTGAGCTTCACCATCCTTATTATCAACAATTATTTTGTATTGAAGATCGTTAGGACTCTTTTTATACTCTTCCTGTTTACATGATGCAATTGCACATGCAGAAATTAAAAAGGAAATATAAAAAACTCGAGCCGGGTTGATGGTATTCAAGGGTTTAATTGCTTTTTAAGGGGCGCTAAGATACTGATTAATTGTTCGCGGGTTTCAGCCACTGAAAGAAGCGATTTTCCACCCGCCGCATTTCTATGTCCACCGCCCTTGAAATTTTTGTTCGCCAATTCATTCACATCAAAATCACCTTTCGAACGGAAAGATAATTTAACACCATCTGGCCGCTGAATAATCAATACTGAAAGACGTATTCCTTTTATCCAGAGGGGATAGTTTACCAGGCCTTCGGTATCGCCCGTCTGAATATGAAATTTTTTCAGGTCATCCGTCTCGAGTGAAATAATTCCGGTCTTTAACTCTTTGTTGATCTGCATTTTTTCGCGAATGCAAAAACCAAAAAAGCGAAGCCGGCTCTCTGAAAAAGTTTCATAAACTTCCTCATAGATCATCGTGTGATTGATGCCAAGTTCCAGCAATTCCGCAGCAATTCTGTGCACAAGGGGGGATGTGGAAGGTATCCGGAATCGATCGGTGTCTGTTAAGATTCCGGCGTAAATGCATGTAGCGATATCTTTACTTATTACATTCTTATCCCCCATTCTCACAATAAAATCATAAACGAGTTCGGCCGTCGAGCATGCCTGTGCACTCCAGAATGTGAATGTGGCGAAATCATTAGGCTCAAGGTGATGATCTATCAAAACTTTAATTGCAGAGGAGGCTTCAATGATGTTACCGAGTACATCAAGCCGTTCGAGCTTATTGAAATCCGCACAAAAGATTAGTTCTGATTCTTCCACAATCTGTGTGCATCTTTTAGGCTCCTTTTCATAAATCACTACGGAATCATTTCCAGGCATCCAACATAAAAAACTGGGATATTCGGTAGGCGAAATCACAGTAGGATGATGATTATTTTCCTTTAGGTAATGATACAAGGCCAGTGAGGAACCCATCGCATCACCATCAGGACGCTGATGAGTGGTTATAACAATTTTGCGGGGAACTGAGAGCAGCTCCTTCAGTTCTTCTATGTCGCTCATTCAAAAAATAATGCGCGAAGGTCTGTAAATTTAATTTGCTTCCAAAATTTCGTGCAAAGCGGTGGAAGTCTAATTTTGCGGCAGAAGTGCTACGCAATTTAAAAGCAACCTGCCTGCAAATCATTTTTTTAATAATCAAATCTTTTCATGAAAGGAAACCGAACACTTACCATAATAAAACCCGATGCTGTTTTTGCCGGAAATGCAGGCAGCATTCTTCAAATGATGACTGATGCAGG
>JACCZV010000325.1 GCA_013695775.1 Chitinophagales bacterium
TATAATCAATAAAATTTCAAAACTCAGAGGGGTGACAGTATTGTCGCCGATATCTCTAATGCTGAACCACGAATTTTTTAGTCAATCGGTGGCTGCCTGCTTCCAGTGAACAGAAATAAGTTCCTGAAATAAGTTTGCTTACATCAATAGTATTTTTATGCAAGCCCTCCCCAACTGCCGTTTCCGCCATTTGAGTTATCAGCCTTCCAGAGAGATTATAGACAAACAGCTTAACGCTCATGGCAGAAGGAAGGTAATATGTTAAGGCCACTTCTTCACTGGAGGGATTTGGCGATGGAGCATATAATTGAGGCGTTCCTATAAGTCCACCGATAGGAGCGGGAACACCTACAGCTACCCACGAACTATCTAATACAATTTGCTCATCACCAGCCATGTATGGCAGAAGATTCATAAAGTACTTGAACATCTCATCGGTGGAGGATTCACCATAGCTTACATTCTGAGCCGGAAAATTCGGATTGTTGGCATTGTTCTCAGTATTATCATAAGTAGCTAAGGCATGAATCATAGTTCCGATAGGTAGTTTTATCATGAAGGGGTAATTATATAGCATCTGCCAGTCAAAATCCCATTGTGGAATATGAATAAGAGGTATCGAATCGAGAGTTGGGGTAACAGCCCAAATCTTAAATTCTTTTCCGATCAGGTGCATATGGGGAGCAATGCTGAAAAGAGAATAATCCGTGTCTACAGGGTACTCGCTTTTAAAAGTGATAACCTCATCCTTCTTAATGAATAGTATATCAGGGAAGGGTTCTGTGATATAACCCTCGCCCACCCGTTTTGCTTTAACAGTTCTTAAGTCACTTTCATCAGTATAAAACAGGTTCACTGAAGACTGATCGGTGGTTTCCACATCTACAGGTGCATAGTGCACTTGTATCAACACATCTGTTCCGGCCTTAAACTTTACACCAGAACCCGGCGGATAAAAGCGGGGTGTTAAACCGGGAGCATAAAGTGCAAGAAAATCGGCACTAACTCCATCGCCGGCTCCTCCAAATGAGGGGTAGCCATATTCTACAGTACTGTCATCTAAGGCCGCTGCAGAGCCATCGTCACAGGTATAGAGGAAAGCGTGATGCACTATCTTGCCATTCCCTGGCCTAAATTCAATTGCGTTCACCTGCTTATCCACTAACAGATTTGTTGGCAATACAAAAACCTGGTAGTGATCTGTATAATCTCCGGCAATGGTATAAGGCGTCGACATGGTAAGTACAGTATCCGGAATTCCGAGCTGGGAGCCCGTGGCAAAAACAGGAGGTGCAGGAGCTAGTGTGGTGTCACCCGCCGGGCCACTCGAATCTACCCATTCAGAAATGAGATCAATTTCACTCTGCTCAAGAATACGCTCATCAAGAAAATGGCGGTAGTTTGGATCAGCCTTCCACGGGGGCATCTGCCTTGTTTGTACCTGATATGGGATGCTAAAGAAAAAGGGACTATTGACAAGGGAATGATAGCTGGTCGCATTCAAATACTCATCTCCAATTTCACCGGGTCGGTGGCATGTGGCGCAATTATCATAAAAAATGCTTGCTACATCTTTCCACTCTGGTGTTTGTGCAAAGGAGCGGTTTGGATTGAAAAAAGGAGCTGTGACAGTGAGAAAAAGTAAAAAATACTTCTTCATATTCGGAGGTTTAGGATTATTCATTATGTGAAAGAGTTTCTTACGATTATCAAGGTTATTTAGTTCCAGTGAAATCAACCAACCTAAGCAATAAGCATGCTTTCTTTTGATTCTTGTTTTTGTTAATTACTCACTCATTCTCTGGCCTTCTCTTGGAAGGCAAAAGTAGTAAGAAAAATACCTTAGGGTATGTTTTGTTGAAAATATTTTTAAACATAATTCCAAGCCCAGCTTCCGTATCAATAATTAACTGTTTCATTAGACAACTTCCACTATAGGCGGTAAAAGAATTACGCCAACTCTCTATCTCTTTTTTTCGAGCCCTCATACAATTCATATTCCAACAACTTACATTTCAACTGTCCATTATAAAAATCAATTTTGCGCTTAGCCTTTAATCCGATCTTTTTGGCCAGCATAGGGTTTGCCGTAAACACATAACCCCAATAACCTCTGCAATTCTTTTTTAGAAAATCGCCTATCTGGGCATACGTGTTTTCAAGCTGGTCGGTAGCGCCCAACCTTTCACCATAGGGAGGATTGAACATCACAACGCCCACGTGATCGGGAATAGGGGTATTCTGAAAATCGCTTTTTATAAATTCTATAAGATGATCAACTCCTGCATTTTCAGCATTGGTACGGGCAGCCCTTAAAGCCTCATGATCTATATCTCCGGCTATGATCTTACAGGGAATGGTTGCAGCAATTTTTTCTTCGGCCTGCTTTTGAATCGTTCTAAAGGTCTCAGGATTGTAACCTTTAACATGCATAAAACCGAAATTATCCCGTATCAATCCGGGCGATTTGTCGCAGGCCATCAGAGCAGCTTCTATGGCTAAGGTTCCACTGCCACACATTGGATTTACAAAAGCTCCCTTTTTATCCCATCGCGTAGACATGACCATTGCCGCAGCTAAAGATTCTTGCAAGGGTGCCCTCAAAGAAATCTTCCTATAACCATGTTTTGTGAGTGGGTCTCCGGAAGTATCAATATAGACAAGTGCTTCATTGCTTTTCCAATAAACAAAAATTACTGAACGGTTTTTTTCAGATCCTGAATCAGGACGTTTGTTGCGCACTTCCTGAAACCTGTCTGCAACAGCATCTTTTATTCTGAGGTTCAGAAACATCGTGTTCTGAATCTCCGGATGGTCTGTTACCGAGTGGACACTGAAGTAGCCATCTTCAATTAAAATCTCCTCCCACTCAATTTTTCTTATGCCTGCATATAATTCTTCTACAGACGAAGCTAAAAGTTTTTCAACTAAAAAATAAACATGGTTTCCTGTGCGTAATTGGATGTTGAACCTAATGGCATCATCAAATGTACCTTGGGTTTCAACAGTTGTAAAGCCCTCACTCATTACTTCAAAACCCAATGCAGTTATCTCTTGCTTCACATATAGAGTAATATGCGGGGATGAGGAGATAAGAATCGGCCGGGTTTCTTCAAAGAGCTTTGAAAAGTTCATTGTAATAATTCATTGTGACCTTGAGTTAAAGGTAGCATGCTCGCTTTCAGATTCATTAATTCAAATCAATTTAAATTCTCAACAACCTTTATCTTTGGCGTCTTAAAAATTTTTTACCCATGAGAAATTTACTGCTTTCGATTCTGTTATCGCTGGTTACAACCCAGTATGTTTTTCCTCAGTCAAGTTCCGTTCAGTCTCCGTATCCGCATACAAAGAAAGAGTCGCAGTCTGATAATTACTTTGGGACCCAGGTAGCAGATCCTTATCGCTGGCTTGAGGATGATAATTCTGAAGAAACCAAAGAATGGGTAAAAACTCAAAACGTAGTAACCTTCGACTATCTTTCAAAGATTCCCTACCGGGAACAGATTCGTAAGCGCATCACAGAACTATACAACTATCCCCGTTCATCGGCTCCCTACCGGCAGGGAGATTATTATTTTTTTACAAAGAATGATGGCCTTCAGCCCCAGAGCATTTATTACACTCAGAAGGGATTATCAGCCACTCCCGTCATTTTTATTGACCCAAATAAAATGAATGAAGCAGGCACCACTGCCATAAACCTCGTAGGTTTTTCAAATGACCGAAGGCATGTTGCCTACTCTATGGCAAATGCAGGAAGCGACTGGCAGACGATATATGTAAAAGAAATAGCCGGCAACAAATTACTAACTGACGAGCTGAAATGGACAAAATTCAGCGGCGCCGGGTGGTATAAGGATGGATTCTTTTACAGCCGTTACGATGAGCCAAAAAAAGGCGAGGCGCTGTCGCATGTGAATGAATTTCAAAAAGTTTTTTACCACAAGCTTTCCGATCCTCAAAGTGCAGATCAGTTGGTTTACCAGGATTCAGCCAATGCACAACGTTATTTAAGCGCCCAAACTACCGAAGATGAGAGATTTCTTATCATGAATATTTATGCCGGAACAGATGGCTCAGAAATACAATACCGGAATCTTCGAACCAATGATAAAAATTTTCATCTCGTGTTTCCCGGCTTCAAACATAATTATACTGTGCTTGATAATGAGGGGGAATCGTTCATTGTACAAACAAATAACGGTGCACCAAATTATAAAGTTGTGTTGGTAGATCCGGCACATCCCGAAATGAGTAACTGGAAAACAATGATTCCTGAGAAACCGGAATTGCTGCAAAATGTGTGGCTGGCAGGTGGAAAAATTTTCACTGAATATCTTAAAGACGCCACTTCACGTGTTTATCAATATGATCGTACAGGAAAGCTGGAACGTGAGGTGCAATTGCCAGGTTATGGAACCGTAGCAGGTTTCAATGGTGAAAAAAATGACAGCATAGTATTCTATTCTTTCACCTCCTTCACTACACCGGCTTCAATTTATAAATATGTGATTGCTACCGGAAAATCTGAAATCTTCAAAAAGCCAGAGGTAAAATTTAACCCGGAAGAGTATGAGACGAAGCAGGTATTTTATCCATCAAAGGATGGGACAAAAATTCCCATGTTTATTGTTTACAAGAAAGGGATAAAGCTGGATGGAAGCAACCCTACATTGCTGTATGCTTATGGAGGGTTTAACATAGCGCTCACTCCAAATTTCAATACATCAAGAATGGTGTTGCTGGAAAATGGGGGCATCTATGCCATGGCCAACTTGCGTGGTGGCAATGAGTACGGCGAAAAGTGGCATGAGGCCGGTATGTTGCTGAAAAAGCAAACTGTCTTCGATGATTTCATTGCAGCAGCAGAATATCTGATCAGCGAAAAATATACCTCATCATCTAAGCTCGCAATCATCGGAAGATCCAATGGCGGCTTGTTGGTAGGTGCATGCGAGACCCAGCGGCCTGACCTCTTTAAAGTTTGTTTTCCGGGAGTCGGAGTTTTGGATATGTTGCGTTATCACAAGTTCACGGTAGGGTGGGGATGGGCAGTGGAATATGGTAGCAGCGATGATTCTCTGAATTTTAATAACCTTTATAAATATTCCCCTCTCCACAATATTAAGCCAGGAACAAAATATCCTGCAACTCTCATTACTACTGCCGATCATGATGATCGTGTGGTGCC
>JACCZV010000326.1 GCA_013695775.1 Chitinophagales bacterium
TTTCTCAGGATTCTCAGGAGATACCTATTCAAAAGCTAAGTTTCAAAAAGAGTTTGAAAATGGGTGATTACCTATATAGCATTGGCAGCTTTTATAATGCGGCGCAGTACTACTTGTCTGTAAATGAAAAGCAGGCCGGCAATGCTTATGTGCTTTCTCAAATTGCAGACTGTGAATTCAAGTTGCGTGATTATGAGCAAGCCGAAAAGTGGTACAAAGACCTTGTAGATGCCAATGATCCGTTATATCCGCTGGCTCCATATTATTATGGATTGTCTTTAAAGGCAAATGGTAAGTATGCAGAGGCCAAAAGTGTCTTAAATACTTTTGAAAAATCTTATAAGGGAGTTAACGCCCAGACTATTAAAAAGTCTGCAAAGAATCAGGCCAAAGGATGCGATCTCGCGGTTCTAAAGCTGGAAAATCCGGACACTGTAAAAATAACTCATATAGGTGCGAATGTGAATGCGCCTTACACTGAGTTTGCTCCTGTTCCGATGGGTGATAGCGCTCTTTTATTTTCTTCTCTCAAATCAGATACGATCATTATACTCGATGATATCAAAAAAAATAACGCCTACGCAAAGTTTTATCATGCGAAGAAAAAAGGTGAAACTTTCGAAAAGGCTACCGTCTACACTGGGGCACCATTCAATTCCGATAACTCACATGCCGGTAACGGATGCTTTTCAGCAGATAAAAAACGGTTCTACTTTACACGTTGCGATCAGGTTACTGATTCCATGAGGATGATTTGTAATCTTTTTGTAAGTGACTTCAAAGGTGGAAAATGGAATGATCCGCAGAAGCTTGATGATAAGATCAATTTCCCGGGGGCAACAAACACTCAGCCTTGCATGGGTATCTCAAAACAAGGTGATGTGCTCTATTGGGTCTCTGACCGCACCAATGGCGAGGGTGGACTGGATATCTGGTTTTCGTTGATTGATAAAACAGGGAAATATGGAAACGCACAGAATTGCGGCCGTAAGATTAACACAGCAGGAAATGAGGGCACACCATTCTATGATCCTAAAACCGGAACCCTTTACTTTAGCTCTGAGGGTCAAATAGGAATGGGTGGGTATGACATTTTTAAGACTCGCGGGAGCCAGAAAAAATGGGAAGCTGCTGCAAATCTCGGATATCCTGAAAATTCGAGCGTAGATGATATGTATTTCACCATGGACGATAATGGTTATACCGGTTATCTAGTATCAAACCGGGTTGGTACCATATCAGTAAAGAGCAAAACCTGTTGCGATGATATTTGGCGTGTAGAATATCCTAAGAGAGTATTGTATGCCGTCAGAGGCAATGTTTATGATCAGGATACCCGGGAATTGGTTCCTGGTGCGAAGGTTCTTTTTCTCGATGATCAGCAAAAGCAAATTGGTCAGGCAGTTTCAAGTAAAGACACACTTTATTATTGGGGCACCAGACCTCAGAAAGTATATTCTCTCAAAGCAACTAAGGAGGGATATTTCACAGGCTCTGCTACTTTCTCGGTTACACAGAAAGAAAACGATGATACTCTCCGGGTAGATTTGTTTATGAAAAAAATTCCTAATGAACCCATCCGCATCCGAAATATCTTCTATGATTTCGATAAGGCCTCCCTTCGTTCTGAGTCCCATACTCCCCTAGATACCTTGTATGGGATACTTCAGGACAATCCGGCAATTATTATAGAGATTGGTGCCAATACCGATAGCAAAGGTAATGATGAGTATAATCTAAAGCTATCGCAGGCGAGAGCTCAAAGCGTTGTGGATTATCTCCTTCAAAAAGGAATACCGGCAGAACGGTTGCAGGCCAAGGGCTATGGCGAGACAAAACCGATAGCTCCTAACACCATGGCTAATGGGAAAGACAATCCTGAAGGGCGGCAGCTAAACCGCAGAACAGAGTTTAGAATTATCGGCGAAATTGCTGGTAAGGAGTTAATTTATGAGCAGGGAAATCCAGGCTTCGATCCCGATACCATTGAAGAAGAGGAGGAACAGTTGCCGGAAGAGGAGGAAAAGGAATAGCTAGCTTATACAATTTAACTTCCCGGGCCAATTGTTCGGGAAGTTTTTTTTTGAAAGGCGGGGGAGAATTATAAAGAGGCATATGAAGGAGCGCTATTTTTTTAAGGAAGATAAAAAAAGCATGAGCCATCCTGTTATTAAACATAGTCCGCCGACCGGCGTAAGCATTCCCACCCAGGAAAGATTTTCAAAAGCAGAAAGACAATAGAGCGATCCAGAAAAGAGGATGATACCCGCAATGAACAAATTTCCTGACCAGTTTATTTGTTTATTTCTGATTTTGCCCCCTACTATGCCAGTGATCAATAATGCTAACGCATGGTAAAATTGATACTCTACCGCAGTATGAAATATTCGCAGATTTTGTTCTGACAACATATTTTTTAATGCGTGAGCACCAAAGGCACCCAAGGCAACGGCAATTCCACCAAAGATGCTGCCTGCAATCAAAAAACGCTTTTCCATTTTAAAATGATAAAAAGGTTGAATCAAATGTATTTTGAAGGACTGGATTATCTTGTGATAACAGCAATTTCATAAAATAGCATGAATTATAGCATAGAATTCAAAGATGAAACTGGCTTGAATTTTTGCTATGTTACTTTTTCTTATGAACAGACAGAACACATAATAGAGTAACAAATATATCATTTAAAATTAAAATATGAAAATCTACACAAGGAAAGGTGACTCTGGTACTACACAATTGATAGGAGGAGCGCGTGTGCCGAAGCATCATATCCGCATAAATGCCTACGGTAACGTAGATGAATTAAACTCATGGATAGGATTTGTGCGTGATCAGGCATTAGCAGCGGGAACAAAAGAAATATTGGTAGAAATTCAGGATCGCCTTTTTACAATCGGATCTCTGTTGGCAACAGATCCTGAACATTCTCGAATGCAATTGCCGGATTTGCATGAACATGATGTTGAGCTTTTGGAAAAGGAAATTGATAGACTGAATGAGCCGTTGCCTGAGATGAGATCTTTTATTCTTCCGGGTGGCAATGCTGCGAATTCTATTTGTCATATCGCCCGATGTGTTTGCCGAAAAACAGAACGCCTGGTAACAGAATTACATGATCATAGCCCGGTAGATCCCATTATTATTAAGTATTTAAATCGCCTTTCAGACTACTTATTCATATTAGCTCGAAAAATTTCCTATGATACTTTAAGCGAAGAAGTACCGTGGAAGCCACGCCTATAGCAAGTTTCAGGCTCTCCTGTAAATAAGTCCAAAGTAACTGGTATTAAATTTTGCTTTGTGGATTATTCATCTATTTTTGCGAAAAATTTGACCACCTTAAATAAAATATGTACTGGACGCTAGAATTGGCATCATACCTTGAAGATGCGCCATGGCCGGCTACGAAAGATGAGTTGATAGATTATGCAATTCGTTCAGGTGCTCCCATTGAAGTAATCGAAAATCTGCAGGAGCTGGAGGACGAAGGAGAGTTATTTGAAGGCATAGATGATATATGGCCCGATTACCCCACACACGACGACTTCTTTTTTAATGAAGATGAATATTGACAGGCCATCAGTTATTTTAAATCGGCCAACGTCTGAGGATTTAATTAAGAATCACATATTCATTATATATCTATCTTAATAAAGTATAATTCCTAAAGCTGAACGGCCTTAATCCTGTTGAATGTTCAACCATATTCATTATCCTGCGGCCAATGGGCATAGTCACCTTCAAAGGATCATATCTAAAATCCCAATTCCTTTCAGCAATTCTTCTTCGCATTACCTCAGGGTGAGTGCCGGTAAATAATTCGAGTGGGTAATCAGGGGAGTAATTAAATTCTTCAGTTTTCCCCAAGGTTTTATCAATCCACTGGTCATCATGCCAAAGCCGGTGGAAAATTCTTGCCCGCTCCAACTCATCCTTTGGTCCACGCACTTTTCCATAATGAAAAATGTGCGCCTTAGCTTTCTTCACCTTTAACCGTTCAGGCTTCATATTATTTGATTGGGAACCCGGATCATATTTTCTAAAACCCTGGGCGTCCTTGAAGGAGCGGATCATCTTGTTATTTTTTATCAGCCGAACTTCGAAAGGGTACGTACCACGGGTTCTGGACTTTGCGATGTAATTATAATTCCCATAGAAATGGAAATAATTAAAAAGCAATCCATCAACCTTTTCATTCTTTAAATTCTTTTCTGCACTGTCAACAATAGTCTCTAAATCCTTTTCATGAACCACCTCATCGCCCTGTAGATAGAATCCCCAATCTCCGGTAATTGCCTCAAAGGCGAGGTCGGTCTGCTGTGCAAGAATCCCTCCCCCTATTCGAAGATTATCGTCCCATACTGTATCTATAATTTTTATTTTCTCTGGATGAATACCCCGCACGTATTCACGGGTTTTATCCTCACTTTTACCTACGGCTACGACTATTTCATCGCAGATAGGCAGAATGGATTGTATGGATTCGACAAAGGGATACTTCAAACTAATTCCATTACGAATGAATGTGAATCCACTGATTTTCATTATTTATATTGTCCTTAATAAAAATTAAAGTTGAATCTATTGATGCACATATGAATCATTCGATGCACTGAATATTTCCCTAAAAGAAACAGGGAAGATATCGATCAGGCTAGGAATTACTTATTAATTATTGTTTCCGCCAGCATCATATCATATGGCGTGGTGATCTTGAAGTTGCCGGGTTCACCGTCTACCAAATGAATACGGTATCCCGCCGCTTCAACCACTGAGGCATCATCGGTAAATGCTTCCATAAATGTTTGGCGATAGGCATTTTTCAGGATAGAAGCATAAAAACATTGAGGTGTCTGAACAGCCTTATATTTAACACGGTTCCGGTTACGTGATCCATCTTTTAGTATTTCTCTGATAGAATCATTAAGTTCTACAACAGGAATAACAACTTTTTTTTCTATAACTTCTTCAAGGCATTTTGTAAGTAATTTTTCTGATGTAAGTGGTCTGCAAGCATCTTGAACTGCAATGATGCCTTCATCTTTCACTAACTTAAGCCCATTCCTCACAGAATGAAATCGTGTGGCTCCTCCGCATGTTGCCTGAATCTTATTCTTCTTTAGAAATTTTTTTTTAATCTTTTCCCATCTGATTAATTCACCTTCGGGCAACACTACAATAAAGTGAGCATCATTCCATACGTTTTCAAATAGCTGAATCGTGTGAACGATTATTGGCAAGCCGGCAAGCATCAAAAACTGTTTAGGTACCTCTGATTGCATGCGGGTACCATGTCCGCCTGCGGCAATGATCACATACTTTTTGTCGCTCAAAGTGATGGCTGTATTGATTTAAAGAAGGATGTTTAAAGATCGCAAATTATTTGCAACCAATTCATCCTTTTATTGATAAAAATCTCTGAAATCATATAATGAGTAATGCATCGCCATAGGTAGAGAACCGATATTTTTCTTTTACAGCAAGTTTGTAGGCATCCATCATAAGGTCATATCCGCCGAATGCACAAACCATAATCATCAAGCTGGTTTTAGGCATGTGAAAATTTGATATCATACAGTTAGCAATACTAAATTCATAAGGAGGATGTATGAAAAGATTAGTCCATCCTTCAACAGGTTTTACATATTTGCGCGCTGATACTGCCGACTCGATAGCACGCATAGTGGTGGTTCCTATTGCACAAACCCTTGCTTTATTATCAATGGCGTGATTAATGATTTTACACGTAGGGTCATCAATTTTAAAATATTCTGCATCCATTTTATGCTTGCTGAGATCCTCCACCTCTATCTGCCGGAATGTGCCCAGCCCTGTATGCAGCGTTAGTTCTGCAAGTTCAACACCCTTAATCTCAAGTCGCTTCAGCAATTCTCGGCTAAAATGCAGCCCTGCAATAGGAGCAGCGACAGCCCCCTCCACCTTAGCAAATACTGTCTGATACCGTTCCTTGTCCATAGCATCAGGCTTGCGCTTTATGTATTTGGGAATGGGTGTTTCACCAAGGGAATATAAGGTCTCTTTCAATTCATCATCGGTACCATCAAATAGAAACCTGATTGTTCTTCCCCGAGAAGTAGTGTTGTCAACAACCTCTGCAACGAGCAATCCGTCTGTTCCAAAATATAGCTTATTGCCTACCCGTATCTTACGTGCAGGGTCAACCAGAACATCCCAAAGGCGCATCTGATGATTTAACTCACGCAGAAGAAAAACTTCGATTTTAGCTCCGGTTTTTTCCTTTCTGCCATACAGACGTGCCGGGAAAACTTTTGTATTATTAAGCACCACACAATCCTTTTCACCGAATATGCTAAGAATATCCTTAAAGGATTTGTGTTTAATCTTTCCTGTTTTTCGCTCAATAATCATGAGCTTGGATTCATCACGGTTTTTAGCAGGAACTTGAGCAATTAATGATTGGGGAAGGTCAAATCTAAACTGGGATAATTTCATGTACTTTCAATAAATTACGGTTTATTAAAAGTTGTTCAAAGTCCTTAAAGACACAGTATCAACAACGATGCAGATAGGTTTTTTGAAAAACGGACTGCAAAGATATATTTTTTCAACTCGGATGGTAATTTATTTTAGTTATTTCGAAATTCAGATTCTAATAAGCCAGTGATTCAGAACAAGAGTGCATCTGGATAGCTACCTTTTATTAGGTTTGCAAGTCAATGCAGGTATTAATTAAAATATTCAATGAATCCGTTGCCATCGCCATTCG
>JACCZV010000342.1 GCA_013695775.1 Chitinophagales bacterium
GACCCGCATTGTCACGTTCATTTAAAAGTTGCAGACCTTAAACGATCACTTGGTTTTTATTGCAACATCCTTGGCTTTGACCTAATGATAATGTATGGAAAGGATGCTGCATTTATCTCCGCGGGTGGTTATCATCATCACATCGGATTGAATACATGGTATAGTAAAAATTCACCGTTATCGTCTTTAAATTCAGTAGGTTTATTTCACACCGCAATCGTTTATCCATCCAGAAGAGATCTTGCAGCTATTTATGATAGGATAAGCAAGGCAAATTACCCTTTTACGGGCGCCGCAGATCATGGGGGTTTCAGAGGCTTTATATCTTGACGATCCGGATGGCAATGGTGTAGAATTGTATTGGGATAAGCCTAAGGAGATCTGGCCAAAGAAACCTGATGGCTCGTTGGATATGTTTACAAAATCGCTCAACATAGAAGAATTATTGAAGGAGCTATGAAAAAAGAAAGACGCAAGATGTGCATATTCATAAGTGTTATGCTTTAACTATATAAAACAAATATAATGGACGAAATAAAACAGGGCTCATTAATTAAGTGGCAAGCCTAAAGGTGAATTATCAACGTAGCGGCACAAAGCAGCGGAGGTAAACTCTAACAACCATAAAGCTCTATGGGAAAAGGACGATTAGAAGCATTTAGTGATGGTGTACTCGCTATAATCATTACCATCATGGTGTTGGAAATGAAGGTGCCACATGGAGATGAACTTAGTTCATTGGAAGGCATCTTCCCGATTTTTCTAAGCTACATTCTTAGCTTTATATATGTAGGTATCTACTGGAACAATCACCATCATATGATGCACGCTGCCAAGCAAGTAAATGGAAAGGTGCTGTGGGCAAATATTCATCTGCTTTTCTGGCTTTCGCTCATTCCGTTTGCATCAGGTTGGATGGGTGAAAATCATTTCACCACATGGCCTGTCGCACTCTATGGCGTGGTATTACTGATGGCGGGAATTGCATACTATATTTTAGCCCATGCACTTATAACCCTTCATGGTAAAAATTCCACAATTTCTGCAGCCATTGGTAAAGATCAGAAGGGAATAATTTCCATTGTTATATATGCAGTTGCCATTGGTCTTTCTTTTGTAAATGCGTGGATTGGTTTAGCACTTTATGCACTGGTTGCAGCAATCTGGTTTATCCCTGATAGAAGGATTGAAAAAAAGCTTTGAAATAAATTGTTGTTGCTTACGAGGAAAGGAGATAGCAGGAGTTCGGCATCTTTTATTTCAGAATAATTTCAGTAGCGCCATATCCATAGCTTGGATTGTAATCATTATTAAATGATTTTACCTCGGGATAGTTTTTCAGAATGTGGTGAATCTCTTTTTTCAGCTTGCCTGATCCAACACCATGGATCACATAAAATTTGTCTTTGCCACTCGTAATTGCACGCTCAAGAGATTGCTGAAATTTTTGAAGCTGCACATGCAACATCTCAGAATGGTGCATGGTATGGTGATCATGTGCAAGTGCTTCAATATGCAGGTCGATCTCATGCTCGGCACTTGATACATCCTGATCTTTGTTTACCGGATTGTCCATCATTTGTAGCTTTAATAGCTCGGCATTAAAGGCAACATTCTTTGGTCTTATTACCGGTTGTTCCGATCTCTTAAGTTCGACAATATCTATTTTATAGATATATGCGTCTGCTCCTGTAAGCGCCATTTTCCCCATCTTATTAAAGAAATTCTGGGGCTTTATCTTTTGTCGAATATCTGCCTTAAAGCTATTCATAACATCTTTTAGGTGTAGTTCCACCACAGGCATTTCATTTAACGTATCATAGTCAATTTCGTGGAGTATAAAAATCTGGTAGGGGAGGGCTATTTTTTCTATTTTGAAAAGAAGCTTGCCTTTTGTGTGTAACAGGTAACTAAATGATAATGGATGTGCAGTATCATTCACCAAGCCAACTTTGAACTGATTTATATGTCCTGTTGCATCCAGTAAAGGTTCGAAGGAAATGAAGATTCCACTATAGGTTCCATGCGACAGTGGTTTTATTTCTGCTTCTTTCTCCTTTACCACTTTCTTTTCATTCCCCGGTCTTTTTTCATTTCTTCGTGGCAAAGGTAAATTCTTAGTAATGTCTGTACAATAGACTGGAATTTCCATGCCATCAATCATTACATAAACCATTTCGGCTCCATTGGGTCGCGTAACTATTCCCTCTTCCTGCAAATGCACGAGGAATACCTTGTCACCAATGTTGAATTTCTCTTCCAAAAAAAGTATTTGCGTATCTATCAAAGTTAAAGCTAATGGTGACATATATTTAAATGATTTTAAAAATCATCAATATAATATCTTTAAAATTTAATTATTTGAATAATGAGGTTCTTATAAACACTATTACTTACAAAACAAATAAAGCCATTTAAGTACAACCATTATATTTTGAAGCTGATGTGATGATGAACCATTAATACACGGCATTTATATTCGCGAAGTAATAATTACGGCGTATCCTGATTATCTTTTCGGTTTTATTGAATTCAAGAAATGATACTTTCATCTTCAACAAAATAAATAATGATTACCACTACTACACCACACATCGAAGGCAAAACCGTTCAGGAATACCTGGGGGTTATTTCTGCCCAAAACATCATTGGATCCAATTTTTTCAAGGATATTGTCGGTACATTAACTGACATCTTTGGTGGTCGTTCTGGAACGTATGAAAAGGTGCTTGATGAGGCAAAGGCTACAGCTATGAGTGAACTGGTAGAAAAGGCACAATTGCTGGGAGCCAATGCCATAGTGGGTATTGACCTTGATTTTGAAACTGTAGGAAGCAACGGTAGCATGCTGATGGTGATTGCTTCAGGTACTGCAGTGAAGGTTGGCTGATTCTTGTTCTGAGTAAGATTATGGGGCTTTTTTCTACTTATGCAGAAAAGACATTCATTATTTCCAGTCTGTCTTTTATAATTTTTATTGTAATCACAATGCGAGTGATTTCTTAAAAGATGGTTACTTTTTTTAAAATACAAATAAACCATTACTTCTGTTTCTTCCTTTTTATTTCTCCATTCATTGAAGCTCAGAATATTTTCCAAAACATTTTCACCATTGAAAATTCTTCCACATCTGCTGCAGCCATTGGGAAAACGACGATAATGGCTTCGCGATAGCCGGTGAAACAACGTCATCAAATTAAAAAGGGGTGGAAAATATCCACCCCTGTGCATCTCCTCAACTTTTAGGAGATATCAATTTGTTTTGGCTGTTTTCTTTTTGCCTCTTCTTTTTTAGGCACGGTAATCTTCAGCATGCCATCTACATATTCAGCATTAATCCGTTCACCATCTACGCTGTCAGGCAAGGTGAAGATTCGGGT
>JACCZV010000010.1 GCA_013695775.1 Chitinophagales bacterium
ATTCTGTCCGCCGAGTTTCCCTTTTGATTTCAGCCAATTATAAAATGTGCCTGGGTGAAGTTTGCGGATAGCCGGATGAAGCAACGCTAAGTCGTGAGATCTTTTTGCATCATAATCAGAATTTAGATCACGTAAGCAGTTGTCCAGAATCATGGTGAAATCATTAAGGTCCGGTGGGACTTTTGAAAATTCAATAAGCCATTCATGCCGGCCCCGATGCTGGGTAGTTAGATAGATGGGTGCAACAGTATAATCATTCACCACCGCGCCTGTCTGCCGGCAGGCCTCCTCCATGGCCTTGTCAGTATTTTCTACAATTAACTCTTCCCCAAAAGCATTGATGAAATGTTTTAATCTTCCTGTTACCTGTATTTTATATGGCCTTACAGAGGTAAAGCGGATGGTGTCCCCAACTACATAACGCCAAAGCCCTCCGTTGGTAGAAATTATCAGTGCATAGTTTTCTCCCGGTATTACCTCATGAAGAAAAACTGTAGCAGGTTGATCTTTACCAAACTCAGCAGAGGGGATAAATTCATAGAATATTCCATTATTAAGGTGCAGTAATAGGTCGTCATCTTTCAAGCCATATTGAAACCCGAAAAAACCCTCTGAGGCGTTGTATGTTTCATAGTAAAAAATCTTATCCGATTTAATTAACGACTTAAATTCTTCCCGGTAGGGTTTAAAGCTTACTCCACCATGGATATATAATTCCAGATTAGGCCAAATATCTATAAGATTATTCTTCCCTGTGATCTCAAAAAGCCGCTTGATAAGCAACATAGTCCAGGTGGGCACCCCCGATATGTTGGTTACATCATCGTGAATTGTTGCTGTAGCCAGGGCCTGCAATTTTTTCTCCCAGTCATCCATTAGTGCAATCGAAAGATCAGGTGTGCGATACCATTGGGCGAAGAATGACATGTTCTGCAACAGCACTGCGGAGAGATCTCCATAAACTGAGTTCTTATTTAATGGATTGATCTGGTGGCTCCCCCCGACAATGAGTCCCTTGCCGGTAAAAAGTTTTGTCTCCGGATTTGAGCTGCAGTAGGCTGACAGAAGATCAATGGCACCCCGATAATGACAGTCTTCGATGGATTCAGCCGTCATCGGGATGAATTTGCTTTTATCAGAGGTGGTGCCGGAAGATTTCGAAAACCATTTCACCGGAGTGTTCCACAAGATATTTTGCCCGCCATCCATGATGCGCTGAATGTAGGGCTTCAGTGATTCATAGTCGTGTAAGGGGATGCGGCTGCGGAAATCATCAGCATAACGGATAGAAGCAAAGTCATATTTTTTCCCCCATTCAGTGTCCTTCGCTTGTTGCACGAGGTATTGAAACACTTTCTGCTGAGCATCCAATGGATACTCCATCCAGGCGTCGATCTGGCTGATCCGCTGGCGAAGAAACCACTGCACTATGGGCGAAAACACAAACACTCTTATGCTGCTGAGACGATCTTATGATTTTGGATGCACAGAAGATGGATTCCAAGATAAAGGAATTATAAACGGTAGGTTATACAATGGTTTAATTAATCTGCTTCAGTCATCAGTTCACAAGGTTTTTCCGGCGCAGCTCAAAATTTCTTCCCAGATAAACTTTGCGCACCTGCTCATCAGCGGCTAATTCTTCGGCAGAGCCCTGTTTAAGTATTCTGCCTTCAAAAAGCAGGTATGCCCGGTCGGTGATGGAAAGCGTTTCCTGAACATTATGGTCGGTAATCAGGATACCGATATTTTTATATTTCAACTTGGCCACTATCATCTGAATATCCTCAACTGCAATAGGGTCAATTCCGGCAAAGGGTTCATCGAGCAAAATGAATTTAGGGTCTACCGCCAGCGCCCGCGCGATCTCTGTTCTTCTTCTTTCTCCACCAGATAACAGGTCGCCACGGTTTTTACGGACCTCCTCAAGGCCAAATTCCTGAAGAAGCGACTCCAATTTTTCACGTTGCTGCTTTCTGCTGAGGTTACTCATCTCTAAAACAGCCGATATATTATCTTCAACAGAAAGCTTGCGAAAGATCGAAGCTTCCTGTGGCAGGTAGCCAATCCCCTCCTTTGCCCGCTTATACATCGGTTGGTGGGTGATGTCGAGCTGATCAAGGAATATTTTTCCCTCATCTGGTCTTACAAGACCTACGGTCATATAAAAAGTTGTAGTCTTCCCGGCTCCATTTGGGCCGAGTAATCCAACGATCTCACCTTGCCCCACATAAACAGAAACATGATCCACTACGCGGCGGTTTCGGTACGATTTAACCAGGTCTTCTGTGCGGAGAATCATATGCAGCAAAGGTATAGATTAAGGTTAGGTTAATGGTATCCACATGATGCGCTATGCTAACAATAGATAAATCTAAGCCAGTAATATAGGGGCTACCATTCACATTGATAA
Organism: Chitinophagales bacterium; assembly: GCA_013695775.1. Taxonomy (GTDB): domain Bacteria; phylum Bacteroidota; class Bacteroidia; order Chitinophagales; family UBA10324; genus JACCZZ01. Next base: position 2,414 of record JACCZV010000010.1, read on the forward strand.
TATTCAACTAAAGGGAAGCTTCAACTTCACTGGCAATTCATATGAATTTGAATCTGATGAACACTTAAATGATGATGGGATGATGTTGTCATCGCAGATCCTGCACATTCATCTCAATTCTTTTTGTTCCATTCCATTCATTTTCTTCTATAGTATAGCAGACGTCAAAGGGACCAGGGCTCTTAACAATATCAACAGACGAAGCCATTCCAAAGCCAATGCCGCGGAGTGAAATGGAGCTTTCTTTTTTTACTGACAACTTGAGATGCTCCTCGCCAATGATGCGCGACCAGCCTGTGTCGCTCACCTGCCGTGTAAGAAATACGGGTTTCATGTTTTGTGGACCGAAAGGAGCAAATTGTTTAAGTATGCGATAAAACTTTAGTGTTACCTCATCAATGTTTAACTCTGCGCTGATCTCAATCTCCGGTGTAAGGTATCGCTCCTCTATGGTCGAGGAGACTACTTCTTCAAAACGCTGTATAAAGGCCTCCAGGTTCTCCATTTTCAGGGAAAGGCCGGCGGCAAACCTGTGTCCACCAAACTGTTCAAGCAGCTCGCCGCATGAACAGATGGCACCATAGATATCAAACCCTGCCACTGACCTGGCAGAACCTGAAGCATAGCCATTCGATTCTGTTAGGATTATCGTTGGGCGATAGCATGTATCCATGAGCCTTGAAGCCACTATTCCAATTACCCCTTTGTGCCAGTGAGGATGAAAGAGTACTGTAGTTTTTTTCGCCGTGTGAAGCGGATCGTTTTGCAGCATCGCCAACGCCTCGACAGTTATGGATGAATCCGTTTCTCTCCGGTGATTATTATGCTTATTTAGTATTTGTGCGTTTCCTGTAGCATGATGCTCAGATTCGGAAATCAACAGGCGGACAGCGTTTCGGGCATCGTCCATTCGTCCGGCAGCATTAATTCGCGGGCCGATGACGAAGACCAGATCAGAGATCGTGAATTCTTTTTTAACAGAGTTCATCTCCATCAATGCTTTGAGCCCTGCACTTGGATTATTATTTATTTTCTGTAATCCATAAAAAGCAAGCACACGATTCTCTCCGGTGATAGGTACAATGTCGGAAGCGATGCTGACTACAGCGAAATCGAGATATTTAGTGTAAGATTCCTCGGGTAGATTATTTTTTATTGCGTATGCTGCTATTAATTTAAAACCAATGCCGCAGCCGCTCAATTCTTTGTAAGGGTATTCACAGTCAGTTCGCTTGGGATCGAGCACTGCAACTGCCTGTGGAATTTCGTTACCAGGTAAATGGTGATCGCAGATGATGAAGTCGATGGATTGTTTATTCGCATACTCAATTTTATCTATGGATTTTATACCGCAATCCAAAGCAATGATCAACGAATACCCATTTTCTTTTGCCCAGTCTATGCCGCGTATAGATATGCCATAACCTTCCGTATACCGATTGGGAACATAATATCCTACGCGTAAATTAAGCATCTGAAAAAAAGAATAAACAGTTGCTATCGCCGTGGTACCATCTACATCATAATCACCATAAATGAGGATCCTCTCTTCCTGAGCAATCGCTTTCTCTATTCTATCAATCGCCTTATCCATATCCTTCATAAGAAAAGGATCATGAAGATCTGACAATGACGGGCGGAAATATCTTTTCGCCTCATCGAATGTGGAAATACCACGTTGCACAAGTAAGCTTAACAGGGCGGGATGAATATTGAGCGCCGACTTTAGCTGTGCAAGTTTTTGCTGATCAGTTTCTTTTATAACCCATCGCTTGTTCATAAACAAAAATATCTTGAATCCTTTACTACAATGCCTCAGTATCTCTTAAGAATTAGCCATGACTTGATTAAGAAAAGATAGAGAGGTTGTTAGCAGCATATTTATTATAAATCGAAGCCGTGCGCGAGCCTGCGATTCACAAGGCTTATGAAATCCCATCTTGAATTGGAAACTTGCCGGACTATTGTTATCTACACTAATTATAAAATCTAATTTACATAATTTATTCATTGCTACTCATTGCTTTTTCCCACTCCCATGCTGAACGCATCATTTCTTCAAGTGATCTTTTGGGACTCCAGTGAAGAATTTGCGCGGCTTTTTTATTATCTGAATATATAGCGATTGCATCCCCTGGTCTTCGGGGGCCTGTTCGATGGTTTAACTTAATACCTGTGGCACTTTCGAAAGCAGCTATTATTTCCAATACACTGACACCTTTTCCTGTGCCGAGATTGATGGTTTCAAAAATGGAGGACTGCGCCAATTTATTTTGTTGAATCAGATATTCCAATGCGAGGGTGTGCGCCTCGGCTATATCCATTATGTGGATATAATCTCGGATGCATGAGCCATCTCTCGTTGCGTAATCTATTCCATTTATAACAAATTCCTTTTGCTTTCCAATGGCGGTTCTTGTTATTGCCGGAATCGCGTTAGAGGGTTTTTCTTCGAGCGGCTCACCTAATAAAGCTGAGGGATGGGCGCCGACAGGATTAAAATAGCGAAGTATGAAGCAATCAAATGGGTGCGCTTTTATTGTATCTGAAATAATTACTTCGCCAAAATATTTTGTTCGTCCATATGGTGATTCCTGTTTAAATACGGACGTGTCTTCTCTGACAGGCAGGGTATCAATATTTCCATATACAGAACTTGAAGAGGAAAAAATAAAATAGGGGCAATTAAATTCCTGTCTGCATTCGAGCAGATTTATGAGTGAGATGAGATTATTATGATAATAGCTCAGCGGATTTGATACGGACTCACCAACCATTTTATAGGCAGCAAAATGTATGATACCGCTTATGTTCTTTTCTTTTTTGAAGATGTCTCTTACTTCACTGATATTGGTAAGATCGGCGTTGATGTTTGTAATCCTCTTTCCAGTTATCTGGTAAATATGTTCTGGAATATACTTTTTACCACGTGAGAAATTGTCTACACTTACCACATCAAACCCTTTATCAAGCAGGTCTGCAATTGTATGGCTGCCAATATAACCGCAACCGCCAGTTACAAGTATTTTCGCTTTCATAAAGCAATTATAATCAGAATGGGGTACATGAAGAAAATAAACTGAAGAGTTTTCTCACATGTTACTATTCCTGATAAGCTTAATTATATTATAAAAATATATTTCTAAATAATGTCTTCTTTCTATAAAATCACGAAGAAATTATAAGAATATAGCAAAAAGATAGCTCAGCAAATTTAAGTTGAGAAAGGAGCGTGAATATTATGATGACCATGAGTTAAGAATTTGATGTAGGCCTTGATCCAGCGGGATCAATTCCCTGTTCAGCAACTGCTTCATCTTGGAGACATCAGGCCTTCGACGCATCATATCGCCTTCCGGAAGAGGAGGAAGATGATATATTTTAGATTTTGATTTAGTTAAACTGATTATTCTTTCTGCCAACTCAAGGATCGTCGTTTCTATATCAGAACCAATGTTAACTATTTGATTGGTGTATTTTTGATAATTAAATTCATTCGTTGTTGCCGCAACATTATCATCAATATATAAAAAAGTCCGGGTTTGTTTTCCATCGCCGTTAATCATGATATCTTTTTGCTGCAATGCAGCCCTCATAAATTTCGATACAACAAAGTCATGTGATTGCATTGGCCCATAAGTATTAAAAAAACGGAAGATCACGTAGTTCAATCCATATTCCTTATGATATGATTTTAAGAATGACTCACCAACATTTTTAACTACGGCATACGGCAACCGGGAATTCAGAGCTGTTGTCTCTTCATTTTGTGGAAATTCTACCGGCTCTCCATACACTTCAGACGATGAAGAATAGTAAACACATTTCACTCCCGTATTTTTCGAAAGATCGAGGATGTTGCGTATGCCCTGAATATCATTGAGCACCATCACAGGATGACTTAATGTGAACTGCACACCTACTGTGGCAGCATAATGAAAAACATAATCAAAATGGTATAAGACCATAATAGCTGACATCTCTTCATATTTATTGACGTCAGCATATATGAAATGCCAGTTTTTATATGTGCACCCGGGAAGATTTTTTTTGGAACCGGTAAGCATGCTGTCAACTATAACCACGAAGTTTTCTTCAGCCTGCACCAGACGATGAGCAAGGGCGCTGGCGATAAAGCCTGCTCCCCCGGTGATTAAAATTTTGCAGGGGACATTCTTAAATTCATCTGCCGCCATTGTCATTTTAGTAAGTCCATAAGGTACTTGCCATATCCGCTTTTAACCATCGGTGCAGCTAACTTTTGCAATTGCGCATCGTTGATAAACTGTTTTCGCCAGGCCACCTCTTCTATACACCCTATCTTAAGCCCCTGCCTGTTTTCAACCACCTGAACAAATTGTGAGGCTGCCATCAGAGTATCAAAAGTGCCAGTATCGAGCCATGCTGTGCCTCGGTCAAGGATGGCGACCTTCAGCTTTCCCCTTCTCAAATATTCTTTATTCACATCAGTAATCTCGTATTCGCCGCGCGGGCTTGGTGTGAGGTGCTTTGCGATATCTATTACTTCATTGCTATAAAAATATAGACCCGGCACCGCATAATGTGACTTAGGAACTAAGGGCTTTTCTTCAATAGAAATCACATGATTTTCCGCATCAAACTCCACCACCCCATATCTCTGCGGATCACTTACATGATATGCGAAAATAATTCCTCCTTCCACCTCCGTATGATGCTCCAGAAATGTTCCAAGACCAGAGCCATAAAAAATATTATCTCCAAGTATCAGTGCTACCTTATCAGAACCAATAAATTTTTCCCCAATAACAAATGCTTGTGCCAGACCATCAGGACTGGGTTGTATCTCATATTTAAAGTTACAACCAAACGTTGTTCCATCGCCAAGCAATCGTTGAAAATGGGGTATGTCGTACGGAGTGGAGATGATTAGTACTTCGTGGATGCCAGCCATCATCAATATTGACAACGGATAGTAGATCATTGGCTTATCGTAAACAGGCATGATCTGCTTGCTGATAGCATAAGTGATAGGGTAAAGGCGCGTGCCTGACCCGCCTGCAAGGATGATCCCTTTCATAAAGTCTCATTTCCTGAAAAGAACACAGGATACAATTATGTGATGAGCGACGAAAATAGGAAAACTTGTTTGCGCCAGGCTTATCTGCTTTGAGACAGACAATAAAATGAGTAATTGATGATACGATAAGTTATGAGCCTCTGTTATCAAAGCCACTTGTGATCCTATGCAGGATCTGCGGATCAATTCGTACATCTCTTACGGGGTACGCAAATAAACCACCGTGCTTATGCACCACCTCCATGATCCTGAAATTCACCGCTTCCTTCTGCGTCAGGAAATCTGCCCAGGGCAGCATCGGAGTAAAATATTCAATTCTTATATTCAGGGAACTTTCGCCGTACTCATCAAAAATTACAAAATGCTCATTCTGAAAAAGGGCAGGCTGATTAAAATACTCCCTTAGCTCAGCTATGATATTTCTTAGTTTATCAGGGGCTGTTTCGTAAGTAAGCCTGACGGTTAAATTAACATGTCGAAGAGTGGCAAGTGACAGATTATCTACATTTAAATCCACCATCTTTTTATTAGGCATTGTTATGAGAGTTTTATCAATTGAGCGTAACCGGGTGCTGCGAATGCTTACCCGTTCTACAGTTCCGGTTACATCGCCAATACGCACCAGGTCCCCCACAGTAAAAGGCTTATCGAGAAAAATAGTGAACGAACCAAACAAATCCTTAATGCTTTCCTGTGCGGCAAATGCTATTGCCAAACCGCCAATTCCAATACCCGCTAAAAGGGAGGTGACATCGAAATGAAAAATTCCACCCAACAATATGAAAGCAGCATTTATCAGGATGAATACTTTTAGCAGGTCTTTGATAAAGGGAATGAGCTGATTATCGAGCCTGCTTTCGCTTCTGGTCGCCCTCTCTTTTAATAAAAAGCTTATGAAATCAACGATACGGAGGAATACCCATGTAAGAGATATAAGCAAAAAGCAGAGCATAAGCTTGCTCAACAGATCGTGTAGATCGTGATTCCATATTTTTATTTTCCATACTCCGGGATAATTAAGTGTTTGTAAACCCATGAAAATAATGAGCAATACGATTAGAAATTGAAGTGGCCGAAGGAGTAATAAATGGAATTCAGAGGAAGAACTTTTGGCTTCAAACCGGTAGAACACGCGGTGGAGAACACTGCTGAGGATTTTTGAAAGGTACCTCTTCAATAATAAGGCAACAAGAATGACAGCCAGAAAAATCAGAATGGATTTCAGGCTGTTATCTAATATGTGGTAAGTCAGCACTGGTTCCATATTCATATTTTAGACAAAAATAGTGAAAGCGTTGTGTGCAGTAATTCATTTATATGCCATATAAGCCATAGTGTCCAATCGCTTATAATCAATTTCCTGCATTCTTTCTAACACAGCCTTTTTATATTACCTAATCTATATTTTTACCACTCAATATATACATGCATGCTTGAAGAATTTTTACAGCCAACGGACCCTGAAATATTTTCACCGGGTAATTTTTCAAGCCAAACCCTTGGATCATCTGTCGTAAGAGATGGTCATGCTGAAGGTATGAGCATTGCTATAGTTGGAGTAAACGAGGATCGTGGAACTGTACAAAATACTGGTTGTGCACAGGCTCCTGATATTGTTCGCAGGCAATTGTATTCCTTATCTCAGTTCGATACTGTAACCAAAATTCTAGATCTTGGAAACATTCAGCAAGGGGAATTCATCAGCGATACATATGTGGCACTAAGCAAGGTAGTAAATGAATTGCTCAGTATGAAAATTCTGCCGGTGATCATCGGCGGCAGTCATGACCTTACCTGCGGACAATTTAGGGGCTATCATGGGCTTAACCGCATGATAAATGTTTCGGTGATAGATAATACGATTGATTTAAAGGATGGCTTCAGGGAGGTGATAGATGATGAAAGATTTTTGCTCGATATACTTAGCTATGAGCCATCATGCATTTTTAATTTTAACCAGATTGGATATCAAACACATCTTGTTTCATATCAAGCCGTTGAGCTGCTTAATAAGTTGCAGTTTGAATCGCATAGGCTTGGAAAAGTGAGAGCCGACCTTGTCGAGACAGAACCTGTTCTTAGAGGTACCAATCTTTTAAGTTTTGATATGTCTGCCATCCGTTTCTGTGATGCTCCCGGACATGGCAAGGCTACTCCCAACGGTCTGTTTGCCGAAGAGGCTTGTCAGTTGGCGCGGTATGCCGGGCAGGGCGATGGCATTGATTCTTTTGGAATCTATGGTTGTAATCCCACATTAGACAGTCGAAATCAAACTTCGCAGCTTGCAGCAAGCATCATCTGGTATTTTATTGATGGGTTCAATAGCCGCAAAAACGATTATCCGGCAGAAGAGGATGCAGAATACACAAAATACACTATCCACTTCAGAGAGAATAAATATGAGATGAATTTCTGGAAGAGCAAAAAGACTGACCGCTGGTGGATGGAAATTCCTTCAGGTAATATGGCAGGCAACCATAAGAAATTTCATTTCCTTCCATGCTCATACAAAGATTACCAGATGGCCTGTCAGGAAGAATTGCCTGAGCGGTGGATCAAAGCATTCAATAAGCTTTCATAACCACCCGTCAACCACCTTTAGTTTTAATTGTAACAGATGGAACCAAAACCCAGTAGGTGAGCCACATGCGGATCTTCCTCTATCGGCGGGGCAGGTGTGCCTTCTTTATTGAATAACCCTTCAAGTATCAGTGCAATGAGGAATATCGAGATTTCCGGTAACCCGTCTATTGTTTTATCATTTTCAGTAAGCATAACATTTGCATTTCATTGTCATTAGTCAAAAAGAATTCCAATCCCATTTAAAAGTATAAGAGACGGTGCAACCTGCTCAAACTTTGTGAATGAATACGGCAAATTGAAGTCTGAAATACTCTTTTTTATCATTGTATACAATGATCATTTAACAGTGATGTTGCCATGATAATTCTATACTCGCAGCATATATTGTCATAGCTCGGTAAAAACCCCACTCCTACCATATTTATTTTAAAAAACGAACTCATGTTATACGTAAAACCAATTGGTATAGATTTACATAAAAGATTTAGGGTATGAGAAAACGCTTTTTACTTTCAATCTTTCTGATAAATATTTTTTCCCTAGTATTTTCACAGAATACCTTTCAGAAAATATTTACGTCTGACTATGATGTGGAATGTTTTGGTGCTTATCAGGAAACCACAGGTGGATATATTCTCACAGGCATTGCCCAGGTAAGTTCAACGGCCTACAATACATTCATGACACGAACTAATTGCCATGGGGAAATTCTCTGGAGCAAAACATACAATACAAGTTCTACTATCGGAAATATCTCACAACGTGTTGTGGAAACACATGACCATGGATTTTTGCTCGCTGCAAGCATCGGCTCTTACAATGCCTACAACATCTTATTGGTTAGAACAGATGCAAACGGAAACACCATTTGGCAAAAAACTATGCAGGGCAGTGGCGACGACCTTGTAAATAGCGTAATCGAGACCTCTTCTCTTGATTTTATACTTGCAGGCACAACAAATACTTATGGGCAAGATGCAGGTTCTGTTTATAAAGATGTGTATCTTATGAAGGTTGATAGCAGTGGCAATCTCCTATGGGGGAAAACTTTTGGAACTGCAGATGCCTTTGATGAAGCATTCGATGTAATTGAAACTTTCGATGGCCATTATGCTGCCACTGGCCGTTACATTGTTTCTGAAGCTTTTCACTGCTTCTTGTTAAAAACAGACACTGCCGGCAACATGATTTACATGAAGGCTTTTGGTGATACACTGCAAAATGCTACCGGCTATGCACTGGCAAATACTCTTGATGGAGGTTATGTGATTACGGGTAGCAGCACCCTTGCTAAAGAAAGCTTTCTGGACTTCCCGGATGAATTCCTGATAAAAACAAACGCTGATGGAGATACGCTGTGGTGCAGATCTTACCGAGGCAGTAATATTGACGGATCAGAAAATGGAAGCTCAGTAGTAGCCCTTGCAGACGGAAGCTATGCAATAGGTGTTGCAACTTTTTCATATCCGTCAGTAGGCTTTGTTCCAAACAAACATTGTGTTTTGAAAATAGATGAGGAGGGGAATCTTGAATGGCTTAAAGCTTATAATCAGGGTGGGTCTCACTATCCTTATCTAACTACAGCAAAGGGAGAACCAGGATATGTGTTGTCAGGATTTACAAATTTCTATGTGCCGCATTTCAGTCCTATGATAATAAAGCTGAATGATGATTTTGAAAGTGGTTGCAATGAAACCGATTTTACTAACCTCACCTTCCAGGAAGTTCTTCCTGCTAAGGTTAAAACTCCTGCTGTGATCATTGACTCAGGCGGAGTTTTAACGACTACAAACGTAGAGAATGATTTTATTTTAAACGATACTGTTTTGTGTTCCAATTTCAGCGACTCCTGTTTTGTATTTACTACCGTGAAAGAGATACCTAACGGATCATCCATTGCTATCTATCCAAATCCGGCCAATGACCAGGCCTTACTGGAAATCATATCAGAGAAGTCTCAGCCTGCCGTTATTGAGATTGTTGATGATATGGGAAAAGAGATATTTAAAGTAGAAATGAAACTTTCATCGCGTAAGAATGAATTGCGAATAGACGTTTCAAAATTTCAGGATGGAGTATTTTTATTACGAGTGCGCATAAAGGAAAATAACCACGTCATTAAACTGGTGAAGAGCGGATTGAAATAATTTTAAGAAACTCACCCAAAACCCCTGTCCAATGGAAAGGGGAGCCAGTCCTTCTCCTAGGAGAAGGATTTAGGATGAGGATTTGTACTTGAAAAACTTTTTTTAACCTAAATTAAAACAACCTTAAAGGAAGTCACCCACTTCCTTTGGGCTGCATAAATAATATTTTACAACCGGATCTTCAAGCACCTTGATGTTTAGCAAGTCGGATGCGTCTGCTATATCTTTCAAAGAATCGTCTTTGAACAGAATATTGATTTTTCCTGATAAGGGGCTATAGGCATGATTAGAAGTGCTGTTAGAGAAGACAAAATACTCAAGATCAGTTTCCTCAACAGAGAGGTGGCTACTAATCAGATGCTTTTTTTTCAATATTTCCTGAAATGAAAAAGGTGTGTTCTTTAGTTCTATTCTAAAGAGTTTTCTTTCTATAAGATGTGCGCTGAGCCCCGAAAGAATAAGATCTTTATCATGGCGCCACATTTTTATACTGGTAATCACATCATTATCGTCGAGGTCTGCAAACTGCGGAATAATCGCATCATTTATTTCAAGATCGGTTCTTGTTAAATCATTTTCTAAAAAATAAGACAGGGCAGGAGCAGAGGATAATTTCCTTAACCTTGAGATTTCTTTTGCGCGTTTAATGATCTTCACCAGCATCTGCTCCGCAGAAAGCACAGTCTTATGTAAATAGACCTGCCAATACATGAGGCGGCGTGAGATCAGAAATTTTTCAATGGAATACATCCCTTTCGATTCCACTACCAATTCATTATTTCGTACTGCGAGCATTTTAATAATGCGGTCGTAACCTATAACACCTTCAGCCACACCTGTGAAGAAGCTGTCGCGGTTTAAATAATCTAAGCGATCCATATCCAGTTGGCTTGATACCAGTTGATGTAAAAATTTCTTAGAATGATTTCTCCTGAAAATTTCTATTGCCATAGAAA
>JACCZV010000024.1 GCA_013695775.1 Chitinophagales bacterium
TCCCACGGGTCCGGCAAAAAGTATTGTATAATTAATATTGTACCGTTGCTTTAAGCGATCCAGACTCACCTTGGCTTTTTCAAGCTCAGGAGATCTCTCATACGCAAGCGCAACAATCTCTAATCCAAGCGATTTATAATGATCATATAGAGGAGCGAAGAATGCAGTTTCATCCATGCAGTTGGGACACCAGGAGCCCATGATCTGAACGATTACTGCCTTGTTCTTAAATCGCTCATCGGAAAGAGAAACCATTTTACCGCTTAAATCAGGAAAATTAAAATCAAAACGGTCATAGCCGGGCTTTAAATAGGTAAGTGTGTATGGGTCTGGCAATTGAAAGGATGGATTCTGTTTCGCTACCCAAGGCTCCTTCCAGTGGTTGCCAGAATAATACATACCACTTAAAAGGCCATCCGATGCGATGGTTGCGGTGAACAGAAATGCATGTGCACCATCAAAGGCCGAGAGAAATATTTTATTTCCCTGTACAGTGCCATCAAGGTAACGATAATCTCCTGAGACGGTAAGGAAAGTTCCTTTTAATTCGTTGCCCTTCTGATGAAAGGCACCAACGGCCTTTGAGCTGTCGGCGGTTCCTTTGCTGAAATCAACTTCCCACCTTCCTGTAATATTTGCAACGGGGGTAATTTTTTCTTCGGTAAAACGATGACTCTTGTTGAATTCAGCTTTGAAGGGAATGATGTTGTCAGTTTTTCGGGAGTGATTAATATAATTTCCACTCATCATCTGCGGAGTGTACTTCAGCCGAAATTCTGAATCAAAGACTGGCATTCTAATAATAACACTGTCGCCGGTTATTGTCACTTCTTCTACCAAAATATGTTCTTCACCATTGATGATATCGAGAATAACTTTCTCCCCCGAAAGTTTTGTTTCAAATGTAAATGGTAACTCACCATTTTTCATCATTAGCACACCACGCCATGTTCCGATACTGATACCGGCATTCGCGCTTGCAAGAGTTGAAAGAGGTGAAAACCAGCTTAAAAGAATGTGTATAAAGAGAATCATATCATTTGCAAATAATTAGCTAAGGTTCTGCATCGGCATTGATTAAGCAACAAAATTAATAAATATCAGCCCCGTTCTTTTTAGTACATATCATGTTGGTAAGCTTATCGTGCCATGTCTGATGATAATCTGAAATGAAATAGGCCAGGCAGCTTAAGATGGCAGGCACCAATGCCAGCACTATGAAGATCAAATATATCCAGGAACGTGCTGCGCACATCCGGAAAGGGGGTACCCTGTTTGTTTCCAGGTCGGTCAGCTGAATTCTCATGATTCGCTTTCCAATTGTTCCTCCTGTGCTTTCCATCACCGGGGAATACAACAGCACCCATAGCATCAATGCAAAAGCCGGCATCGCCTGCTTAACGCTGGTAACTATAAATTCCTGATTGAAGGGATTATCATTCCTGATAAGAAAAATCAATAGCTCCTGAACGGCATACGAGAAACCAAGAATAATTGCAGTATCAATGGTGCGTGCAATGGCCCGTTGCATAAATGAAGCAAGCCGTTGTTTTTCTTCACGCTTTACCTCATTGGAGATCTTCTGAAGAAGCTGGTCAATTGGATCTGGTTGTATGGGTTGTGAAATCATCTATTCTACTTGGCGACTTAAAATTCCGAATGTTTATTGAAAAAAGAAAATGAAAATTTTTAAGACAGATCCCTGCCCGTATTTTTTTATCTGAACAGACAGAATCCGGTTTTGGCTTTAACGAAAATACTTAATTAAACACTAGGGTCAAAACTCTACTACATTCACTGAATAAGGTTTCAGGCGGAGGCCAGTACTGCTGGAATAGTCATAGGATACGGCATCACTATCAAGAGATGAAGCAGATAAAGAAGTGATCCGGTATATACCTTGCACCTTATAACCATTAAGGTTTACAGCAGAAATTAATATTTCAGCCCCCGATTCATTGATCAGTAATAATTTATACTCCCGATTCTGTTCTAAAGCCAGACCCGACAGTCCATTCGATCCGGAAATAGAGAGTTCATCTACCATTGGATTGCCTTTGAACAACATGCCACAGCTTTTTAAAGCAGCAGCCATGTTTGCAGCGTCACGGTTCTTGTATCCTCCATCACCACGATCTAAACTCTTCAATGACATATATGCGGCATAGCTGATGAAGTTATTACTGGACTTATTATAGTCAATCATAAATTTATAAAATTTTGCTATATAAATACAGCCAATCATTTTATTATAAAGGGCTGATTTAGGTTTAAGGCCCCATTGCCAAACTGAAGCTTTTTTACCAGGAAAGGTATGAGTGAATTGATTAAGCCACTGTGGAATGGTTTGCAAAAATGACTGATTGATGGTGGCAAGATTTGAAGCGGCATTATCACCGGTAGTAAAAAGATCTTTGTCCCATAGATAAATTCTTGCCTCGTCACCGGGCATAGTCTTTAGATGATTATTCCAGGAAGAAGATTTCGAAGTGACCTTCCATATCGGAGCTGCATCAATTACTGTGATGATACCTGGAAATTTTCTTTCCACCGAATCAATCCATTGGGAAATTTTCTTCTTGTAAGCGCTGCCATCTGCAAAATCATATCTATTTGCGTCTAAATTTTGTTCCATTCCAAATATCACACGCCTGGCATTGGTGCGTTGTATCTTCCAGTATAGCTCCGCCAATGTACCTCCCTGAACATTTGCAATTATGTCGCCGCGTATCTTAAGTGTTCTTAGGAGCGCGCAGTATTGATTAAAGAAATCTACCCCGAATTTAACCGTTCCGATTCCATCCAGTAATTCATCAAATGATTCTCCCCGAACGCGGGAATCTTCACGGCTCATGTTGTAACCATCTCCTCTTCCACCATAAACCAATGTATCGCCAACAATCACATGATCGTGATCGGCAGTGCTGCCACCACTATATTGAAGTGAGGTGAAGTTGAATGCCCTGACAAAAGAGAGATAAGGATCAGTTAAAATATCTCTGCGAGCCATCCCTTTTGTAAAAAAAATATCCACTGCGCATGCAGCATGGATGTCTTTATAGAGAGGGACTGCATTTACATTTGATATGGAAAGAGTAGCTCCTACAGCGTTTGCCGGGCTTTTGAAATCTGTTGGATCCGACTTATTATTGCCTGAGGAGAAGCACCCCAGGCTAAGAGTCAATAAACTAAGTAAGCAAATTAAAAAATTCCATTGGCCGTATTGCGCGTTTTTCATAATATAATGTTTTTAAAACCACAAGTCAGTGTAGAATATATTAATAAAAATTATTACTCAATTTTATCGTGTGGCAACATCCGCTTTGCAAAACAAATGCCGCTGACCTTAACGCTCCCATATTTTCAAAGAATGATACTAACATCATGTAGCATTCTGATCATGAATAAGAAAAATTAGTACTCAATTCGCTTTGGCTGTGGAAAACCTTTACATTTTTTAATCCTTCCATTCAATTTATCATAATATTTTTAACCCAACCCTTTAAAACATTATCTATGAGACTTAAGTACACTCTGCTGCTTGCAGGTTCTATAATCACCTCTCTACAATTATCAGCACAAAGTTTTCTTGGTATAGTGAATAGCAATTACGCCGGCATCACAGGCTTAGATTTGCAACCGGCTGTTATTGTAGACAGCCGTTATAAGTTTGATGCCACGCTTTTTAGTGCAAGTACCACGCTGGCAAATAATTTTGTAATTCTTGATGGGCAAGAGTTATTCAAAGCGCCGAACCTTAATTTTTTCGACGAAAATACATCTGAAGCAGAACTTAAAGCTGATGAAAAAGCCAGTGTCAATTTGAATATGAAAGTGCAGCTTCTATCTTTTATGGTGCCGCTGTCACAAAAATCATCTATTGCTTTAAGCTTTGGATTCAAAAATTATCTCAATGTTGATAATGTATCGCCGGAGCTGGCTCATGCCGCCCTTCAGGATGTTAATGTTCCTGAATTATTTAATCAGCCTTTAAATGATGCCACGATGAGTATAGACAATATGTCGTGGATGGAATATGGCCTTACTTATGGAAATACGTTATATGAAAAAGATAAGCATTTTGTGAAAGCTGCAGTCAGAGGCAAGCTGGTTCATGGCATCAGTTCCTTTTATCTGTATGCCAATGATGTGGACTACAATTTTAGTAATGATTCTATTCTGAATGTGTCCGCATCGAATTTTAACTATGGCCACTCTGATAACCTGGATGACATTCGTTTCGATCCAGGCTTTGATTCAATACTTAAAACAATCACTGATTTCTCTTTTGCCTCAAAAATTTCTCCTGCATTAGATTTCGGGGTGGTCTATGAATTCCGGCCTGAGATTGAGGAATTCAGGAGAAGAAGACCTGATAGTACCTATGAATATGAGCGTGAGTCAAATAAATATAAGTTAAAGATTGGATTAAGCCTGCTGGATATTGGTCGCATGAAATTCACAAAAAGTGCAAACAGCGGAGACTTTGAGGGGGTTGCTAATAATATAAATATCAATACATTCAGCCCACAGTCAGTTCCGCAATTCGACGACAGCCTAAATAACCGTTTTAATCGTCTTGGCGATGAAAGAGACTACACCGTTTTACTTCCATCAGTCTTCAGCGCTCAGATTGATTACCATATTGCACGTGGTTTTTATCTCAACTTCACTCCTTTTATTGCTTTGAACACAAAGCGTGACAGCGAGGTGAATCGTGTGCATGAAATTACTAATTACAGTCTTACCCCCCGGTTTGAATCTAAGTGGATAGATGTAGGAATTCCTTTGTCTATTAATGAATATGGAAGTAAAAATGTGGGTTTGTCGTTGCGTCTAGGTCCTGTGATTGTAGGAACAAATGATATTCTTCCCCTCATCGGGAAAAAGAATATCCTCGGTGCTGACCTTCACGCAGCCTTAAAAATCCCTATCCCTTACGGTAACCAAAAAGATTCTGATGGCGACGGCGTAATTGATAAAGCAGATGTTTGCCCTGATGTGCCGGGGCTGCCTGATCTTGCTGGCTGCCCTGATACAGATAAGGATGGCATCGCCGATAACAAAGACAATTGCCCTCTCGTAGCGGGTATAGCTACTTTCAGTGGCTGCCCCGATACTGACAATGATGGGATTCAGGATTCTGAAGATGACTGTCCGCAAGTTGCTGGATCAAACATGCACAAAGGTTGCCCCGATTCAGATGGTGATGGATTGTATGACAATGAAGACAATTGCCCTGAAATAGCTGGCCCTGTTGACAATAAGGGATGTCCTTATCCTGATTCGGATAATGACGGCGTTAGAGATCTTGATGACAAGTGCCCCAACGTACCAGGCCCGATATCTAATGATGGCTGCCCTCTGGATGATAAAGACGGAGATGGCATTCCTGATAAGGACGATAAATGTCCGAATACGCCTGGCATACCGGAATTGAATGGCTGCCCGAAGCTTGAGGAAAAAGAGGAAGCAATACTAAAGGTGGCTTTTGAAAACCTTGAATTTGAAACCGGCAAAGATATCATCCGCACAACTTCCAACACTTCGTTGAATGATCTTGCCAACCTGCTCATATCTAAACCTTCGTATGGATTACGGATAGCAGGTCATACCGACAATGTAGGATCTGATGCATCTAATATGACGCTTTCGAAAAAGCGGGCAACAGCAGTTAAGACTTACTTAGTAACGAAAGGTGTTCCTGCAGAAAAGCTCGTAGTGGAATATTATGGTGAAACAAGACCTATAGCAGATAACAAGACTGCGGAAGGCCGCCAAACCAATCGTAGGGTGGAGATGACCGTGATTTTTGAGTAAGGTAATATTATGACTTCACTAAGAAAGGGCCCCATTTTTTGGGGCTCTTTCTAATTTTTACTTTAGTGGAACACTTAACATTTTGCTTTTATATACCTGCCAATCCTTTATAATAAGCTCCTGTTTAATGGTTTTTGAGTGAACCCTTTTATAAACGTTAAACAGTATTGATCAATGCTAAAAGCTGAATAAGTTGTCTTTGCATTGATGCTCAAATTTTGGTAGCTGCCATTATGAGAATTTTTAATTGAAACAATTTTTTCCAGGTAGTCTTTTGGATTGTCGCACAAGTAACCATTCATCCCATCCGTAAGAAATCTTTTGTTTTCACCCACACTGGTACCCAAAACCGGAACGCCACACGACATACATTGCTTTAATTTGAATGCTGATTTGCCCCGATAAAACTCATTATCTAAAAGTGGTGATATTCCTATGTCAATGGTCTTTATGGTTTCATAGACTGATATCTCATCAAGCCAGTCTTCGCTTTCTAGCAGTGATATCGAGTTCGCTGTCAATAACGTTTTGAGATCCGATGGTTGATCTATTTTCAATAAGATATACTTGTCGTTAATGCATGCAGTATCGAATCGTGACAATCTTTGGGTCTACTGAGCCCTCCTCGCTATGGTAAACCCTTACGAGTCGGAAGGCTTACCTTCAGAAAAATTTTAATACCTGACCAAGGTACCTGACAAAACGATTATTCTCAATAAGCTCACTTTGCAACCACCATCATCTTCTGATGTTTGCCTTCACTAGTCAGCAATTCAACTATGAACACACCATTGCGCAATATATCACGTAACGTAATTTTGCTACTTAATTCACCATTGTAGATCTCTATTTGTTGCTGATATACTTTTCTTCCGGATAGATCAAAAATGGAAAGCATGCCGGATTTTTCTTCACCAAAGCTTTTAAATACCATTTCGAAAGCCCCACTGTTGGGATTGGGGAATATAGAAATTTCACTTTCATTCACCTCACCCGCTTCTCCCATCTTACATGACTTAGTCACTTTTTTGACGGTCGATGTCTTAATGCAGCCATTACTTCCGGTAATAATCACTTTGTAATTACCGAGGACAGTTGCAAGATAATTTTGATTGGTAGCACCTGAAATGTTTGCAGAATTCTTTTGCCATTGATAGCTGTAACCGCTTCCATTCAAAGCTTGAAGGGTAACCTGGCCCGTAGAACAGATATCTAAGTTTCCTATGACAGTGATGATAGCTGCCGGCAGATTCATTCGGGTTATAGTGGTGGCTGCAGAAGTAGAGCTACATCCAGTTAGCATGGTGATTACGACTGAAAAACTTCCGTTTTCAGTTTTATTAGTGGAGTAGCTGGAAGCTGTAGCACCGGCGATGTTACTTGACCCTTTTTTCCATTGATACTGCCATCCCGGTCCCGTACCTGACGTGAGGGTAACTAC
>JACCZV010000045.1 GCA_013695775.1 Chitinophagales bacterium
GGCTTCAGTAGTGCCGCTGTTTAAAAGTGTCCATTGCGAATAGGCGGGAATGGCAGTGCCCGAAAGGCAAAGAACCAGTAGAAAACTTCTGATTGGTTGAGTACAAAAATGATTCAACGCCATTAGTCCCACATTTTTTCTTTGGGATGCGAGGAATTTGTAAAAAGCATTTTTCATAGGTTGCTTGGTTTTGTTAAGGGTGAATTAGAATGAATGATGCGGTAGTATTGAAGTTGTTGTTGAAATATTAATCACCAAATACTTGAGAGAACTTTTTCTCATTACCAAATGTAGTGATTTATTGTCGCTTCTAAAAATTGGTACTAATTGAAGTAAAATCTCCTACGCTAGACAATTTCAACGTAATGTTGCAAGAATGGCAATGATAAGAATGTTTTATCTTTAGGTAGATGAAAGAACTATTTCTTTTAACACGAATGAGTAAAGCTTGCATACGGTCAGCTTGTCTATTACTTTTCTACTGTTTGAATATTTTTCAGACTTTGGCTCAATCTCCAGGAGGTGTTGCTACTAATTTGAGGTTGTGGTTAAAAGCTGATGAAGGTACCAGTTGTACGACTGATGGATGTGCTGTTAGTACATGGACTGACCAAGCCGGAATTAACAACGGTACTCAGTCTTCTACCTCTCTTAAGCCTTCATTCCAAAATA
Source organism: Chitinophagales bacterium (assembly GCA_013695775.1). GTDB lineage: Bacteria > Bacteroidota > Bacteroidia > Chitinophagales > UBA10324 > JACCZZ01. The sequence goes on from JACCZV010000045.1 coordinate 673, forward strand.
ATATTATAGATAATTTAAATTATAACCCATCAATTTCATTCGACGGCATAAACGATTATTTCATCGTGTCAGACTTTTCCTCTGGCTTCACAAATTCAGGCCACATCTTTTTAGTAGTACATAATCCGGGCGCATATATCCTTCGAGAGATACTTGACTACAAGTTGAGCGAAGGATCAAACTTTCCCTATGATGATGGCTTGTATTATCTTGATTTTATTACCACGGCCGGCAGCGCTGCGCCAGCAGATTTCATAGCCTCAAATCCCTTTGTTTTCAATTCTATGGCTACCAGCAACCCTAAGACTGCAAGCCATTTTTTTAATGGCACCTCTGCCCTTACAACTACTGAAACAGGGTTTAACGATGTTACATTAGCTGATATGCGGATTGGTGATGGCGATTTTACAAGCATTTTTACAACATCTTTGCCCTTTAAAGGTAAGGTAGCGGAGGCAATTGCCTATAATACAAATCTCACTTCAACCAACAGGCAAAAAGTTGAAACATATTTGGCAATTAAGTATGGTATCACATTATCAAATGATTATTTGAATACATCAGGAGTTATTACATATGACGTTTCATCTTATAGTAAAAATATAATTGGGATAGCAAGAGAAGATGATGAAGACTTGTTACAAAAACAATCTCATAGTCTAGATGATACCACTCGGATTTATATGAATGGACTCGCCTCCGATAATCTTGCAAATACAACTGCACCTTCTGAGTTTGGTGCAAATGATGTTTCAGTTTTAACAGGACATGATAACGGCAAGATGTGCTCTACACCTGCCGCACTTTCAGAAAAGCCATCAACAGTTTATTCAAGACTTGAAAGAGAATGGAAAATATCAAGTCATAATTTCACAGGTTTGTTTAACATGGATTTTAAATTAAATGGTTGTGCTATGCCATCTGCTGTAACGGCCAGTGATTTAAGATTGCTGGTAGATGCAGATGGTAACTTTTCAAATGCAACTATGTACTCTGAGGCCAATGGATTATCCTTCAACTACTCTGATGGTATTATTTCGGTTCTTGGTATCAGCACGTTTCATATTCCGGCTAATAGTGTTAAATATATTTCTATAGCTTCAGCTTTCCCTACCACTATTTTACCAATAGAGCTCATTGATTTTAATGCCTCGTCAGAGAATTCAGTAGTAAAAATATCGTGGTCGACACAAAGCGAATATCAAAATGATTATTTTATCGTGCAGCGATCTACGGATGCAAACTTATGGGAGAGTATTTTGTATGAAGATGGAGTTGGAAACAGCAACGTGATCAATCACTACGAAGCCTGGGATGATCATCCTTTTAC
>JACCZV010000053.1 GCA_013695775.1 Chitinophagales bacterium
CGTACCTGACACTGAATTTCCTGAAGTAGTAATTTCCATCAATACACTGTCTTTATCAGTTGTATAAGCATAGCAATGGTTAGCCTGATTGTCTTTTGCAGGCTGTTCAGTATTAGTTGTTTGCGGCACAGCGCTATTATTTGTAGATTGGTTATTACATGATATCAGAATACCGGAGGTAACAACTAAAAAGAAAAATGATTTTATCATATGATTTATTTTATTAAGATGAATTTATTAATCTTTCATAGTTTATAAAGTTAGCATCATTTCAATCTTTCCGTTAAGTACAAGTAAGGCTCTATAAAATGGTGACGCCATACTTTAGTAAGATCTTCGGGAAAAATTTTATAGTAATCTTCATCTGCATATAAAACTATGGTAGTGCCTGTTCTGACATAATGATTGCTTTTATAATATTCAGGATGCTTGAATTCCGGCAATTGCTTTTTTACTGATTTGGAAACCATTTTACCTAAATATTGCTCGTAACGTCTTTGAGCTTTTAAGGCAGGATTGCTTAATCTGTTATAAACATGGTTCAGCACGATAGCCTTAGAAACATTTTGTTTTTTGATTGCATCTTTGGCACCTCTAAAAGGATTAACATTCGAAAAATCATTAACTGTTTGTATGGAAAATGGTACTTCCGGAACCCAATCTGCCGTACTAACTACATTGTATGCCCAGCCATCTCTTGTTACATTTTCAAAATCATATGCATAAAATAAATTGCCGGGCTTGGGTGATGCGCCGCAATAGGTTTTGAACCTTATGTCTGAAGGAAGTCTGTTAGCGCTCTTTAAATTTTCCAAGTATGAGGTAAGCAGATAAGAAATACCGCCACCCTGACTCTGTCCTGCAATTATAAAATCTTTTATTCCTAAATGAGTATAACATGAATCAATTTTTGGCAGAATATCTCTTGATAAATAAGCCATTGCTACAAGGAAGCCTACATGAACAGCGGCTTTAGGATCATTAGATAGGTTATACTTGAAAGTGAATGATTTCTCTAATTGTAATTCTCCTTTTGCCGGAACCATAGCAGCGTAAAAATTAACCAAAAAGCTTACATCACTTTCTACACTTCCCCGTATGCTGATTACTGCTATGTCTTCATTATTAAGCCAGAGATCCCATATATTATCTAACCCCATTACAGGTGATCGGTATGCAAACTTAAACTTCTCAGGTTCCGGAACTGTAGTAATTGTATTCCATTTATCAAGATCTGTATGCTGCCGCTGGGCGATCTTAAGCATCTCAATATATTCTGCTTTTTCAAAACCGGGTTTAAGAAGTTGCCCAATAGACTCTTTTGAAGAAAGAAGTGTAGACAGCAGTAAAATAATATTATAAAAACCTATTTCAATTTTCATCTTATCACCTTAGAATCCATCATGTTTATCCATAAATCACATTTAATCGTGTTCAGACATTATCAGCTTAACCAGCTTCACCTCACCACTACTTCCCTCACAAAATCTTCTTCTATGGCTTCATTAATACGTTCAACTATTTTATCTCGAGAATACATCAGCTCCTGTCTTAGTGGAGCAGAGTTTATGGTGAGATAAAGTTTTTTATTGCTCACATACATTTTCTGGGTATATTTTGAGATCGTCTTTCCGAACAGCCCCTCCCAGCCTTGAATAAGGCGAAGCTCATTCACCTTCTCTTTAAGGTGGTATGTGTTTAAAAGCTGCTGGATCACCTCTTTTAATGGCTGCTCATTCTGACGTTTCATATACGTAAATGTACAGAAACCATTATTGCATTAGACCCTGAAACAAGTTCAGGGTGACGATGTGGAGAGCTCAGGGTAACAATGTGCAGCCCCCCAACCGCAGCATGCTTAAAATATTCATAATTCGAGGTGTGGTCATGCTGAATTTATTTCAGCATCTTTTATATTGCTCAGCATTAGATAAGACCCAGAAAAAACAATGTGCAGTACCGGCACCTTTCAGTTGGTTTATACATTCAAATTTTTTCCTATTCAGTAACAAGATTGGCCTTCGTGATATAGTTTTGCGTCGCGTATTAAAATAATTTGCTTAAAACGTAGCATCAATCGTCCCTCTTAATCCCAAAGTTGAAAACTCATGAGTTGGGTTGTTAAAATGTTTACTTCCACAGTGGGGAGAAAGTATATCATGTCTTTAACCGGTT
>JACCZV010000214.1 GCA_013695775.1 Chitinophagales bacterium
GACAAGCGCTTGTCGCTCAAAACAAAATTGCCAGTTACTGTTGCCGATGATCCGCTGCGTGCCGTCGTGCGGGGTACTGGTATAGCATTAAAAAATATCCATCGCTTCCCCTTCCTTATGACATGAAACTCTAACCTGACCCCACTAATGATCGCTTAGGTATAGTACCAGGTTGATCATTGCTTTTCAATATTTGCTGTTTAGAAAATGCGTAACATATTCGCTTTCATTTTTCGGTATCATGCCTTTTTTCTGCTTCTGATGCTTGAAACTGTTTGCGTAGCTCTTATGATCCAGAATAATGGCTTCCATCGGGCTGCATTTTTAAATGTCTCCGATGAATTTGTTGGGAAGAGTTATAAAGTTTATAATGAGGTTACGGATTACATAAGGCTCGGAGAAGAGAATAGGCTGCTGGCTGATGAAAACTCACGACTCAGAAATACATTGCCCAACTCTTATTATGCGGATACCTCCTCCATTAAAACAGTGCGGGACACCATCCGCCATACCTTATATCATTATATTCCGGCACGCGTAATTCAAACATCTACTAACCGGCTTAATAACTACATCTACATAAATAAGGGCAGGGACCATGGCATAAAACCGCGCATGGCTGTTATTGGTCCGAATGGTGTAGTTGGCATTGTAAAAAGCGTTTCTGATCATTTTGCTTCACTCTATTCGATGCTACACTCTCAGGTAACAGTTAGTGCACGCGTAAAGCAAAATGGCAGCAGAGGCACGGTAAAATGGGATGGTAAGAGTCCCTACTATGTTAACCTTGAAGAGATTACCAGGCAAGAGCAATTGCATCAGCGTGATACAATTTTTACAAGTGGTGTCTCACGGTTGTTTCCAGATAACATTCCCATAGGCATCGTTGAAAGTTTTGACTTAATAGAGCCGGGCAATTTTTATGATATCCGGGTGATGCTCTCTACCGATTTTAAAAAACTCGATTATGTATATGTGGTAAGTAATATTATGCATGAAGAAATTGACTCCCTGATCAATAGAACTGAAGATGTACAGTAGAGTCCCGGGGCATATCATCCGATTTATGCTGCTTGTATTTGCGCAGGTGATGATTCTGAACAACGTTCATCTGCACGGACTGTTTAACCCATATATATATCCTTTATTCATATTGCTGCTTCCCTTTGAAACACCCGCATGGTTTCTGTTGTTTCTGGGATTTTTTTGTGGCTTCACGGTAGATTTATTTTCAAACTCTATGGGGATGCATGCGGCAGCAACAACATTGCTTGCATTTTTCAGACCTTATATGATAGGCCTGCTGAAACCGGCAGCCGGATATCAACCGGAAGATAAACCAACCATTTCGAGTATGGGATTTCTATGGTTCGTGACGTATGTTGCATTCCTCATGTTTATCCACCATCTTGTTTTTTTCATGATTGAAACATTAAGCTTTCGCCAGATTATATTTGTTATCTCTAAAATTGCTATAAGCACATTAATATCAATAGCTCTTATAGTTACTATACAGTATCTGTTTTACGGAAAACGTAAGCGCTCTGAGTTATGAGTTTTCATATGTGCAATAATATTGGATTTGTGATGAGAGAATCATTGGAGCATACGTAATTTTGCCAGCTCAGCAGATATATTTTCCATTCACTTTGTGGGTTCATGACTGATTTATTTCAACAGCGACGATACACTTTGCAATATGCCATCATTGTAATAGTTGCTATTTACGTCGCCCGCCTCTTTTATATACAGGTGATAGATAAAGATTATAAACAACTGGCAAATGCAAATGTGTTGCGGCAGGTAACAGTCTTTCCTGCGCGTGGCCTGGTATACGACCGTAATGGTAAGCTGATCATAGACAATCAGAAAGAATATGACCTGTGGGTGATCCCTGGCCAGGTAAAACATTTAGATACTCTTGGCTTTTGCGATCTGGTAGGAATTAGTGATACACTATTTCGGGAGACATTGACGAAGGCATATCAACATTCTCGTTTTATTCCATCACTTTTTGTAAAAGGTATTTCGGTAGAAATATATGCAGCCATACAGGATGAGCTCTATCTATTTCCCGGGTTCTATGGCCAGGTACGCAGCGTTCGTGCTTATCCACATCACTCTGCCGCACACCTATTGGGATACATAAGCGAGGTAACTCCCAAACAGATTGCAAATTCCAATGGCTATTATAGGCAAGGAGACTATATCGGAACGGGAGGCCTCGAGCAATGGTATGAGCAATCATTACGTGGCGTAAAAGGAACACGGTTCGTGCTTGTAGATGTGCACAACAGGGAACAGGGCAGCTTTAACGCCGGAGAATTTGACACTGCGGCCATACCCGGTAAAAACATCATAAGCACCCTTGATATCGATCTTCAACAATATGGAGAATTGCTGATGCAGGGTAAAACAGGAAGCATAGTTGCCATTGAGCCGCGAACAGGAGAGATTCTGTGCATGGTAAGCAGTCCGGCTTATGACCCATCACTGCTCACCGGCCAAAACAGAGGAAAGAATTTTCGGGCCTTGCTCGTTGACACCCTCAACCCATTATTCGTAAGGCCTCTAAAAGCCGCTTATCCCCCCGGTTCCACATATAAACCTACACTGGCACTGGTTGGATTACAGCAGGGTGCTATACATGAAAACAGTACTTATGCCTGCCCTGGTGCATATTATTCTGGTAATCTGAGGGTGAAATGTGGTCATTCCGGATTTGTAGATGATCTTCCGCAAGCCATCCAGCATTCATGCAATAGCTTTTTCTGCAGCTTTTTCAGAAAAACTATAGATCAGGATTCTTTAAGATCTGTTGCAAAAGGCCTTGATGACTGGAAAGCGATGCTTGCAACCTTCCGTATTGGAGAAAAAACGGGGATTGACTTACCTAACGAGGGCTATGGGTTTGTTCCGAGCTCAAAATATTATAATAAGCTCTATGGAGAAAAAGGATGGAGCTCACTGACGGTTGTGTCTCTCGGTATAGGACAGGGTGAAATAGGAGAAACACCATTACAGATGGCCAATGTAACCACGGCCATCGCTAACCGTGGTTACTTCTACACTCCCCATGTAGCACGGCAGGTTGTCGGTGAAGATTCCTCAACCGCTAAATTTAAAGTACGAAAGGTAATACCTATCAGCCGATATAATTTTGATGTGGTAGTGCAGGGATTGAAGCAGGTTGTGGAATCCGGAACGGCGGCGGGGTCAAAGATTCCGGGAAACACAATGGCCGGAAAAACGGGAACAGCAGAAAATCCACATGGCAATGATCATTCACTATTCGTAGCTTTTGCTCCTGCCGATAATCCTAAAATTGCCATCGCAGTAATAGTAGAAAATGCCGGTTGGGGTGCCTCTTATGGAGCTCCTATCGCGAGCCTTATGATGGAGAAATTTCTCAACGATACCATCTCAGCAGCCCGCAAACCTGTGGAGACAAGAATGATAGAAGCTAAATTGGCTATGAAATGATGCACCAGCACAACCGCCCCTTGAACCAGGGGATCGATGGGGTGCTGATATCTCTTTACATAGTGATGGTGCTGATTGGGTGGATCGCTATTTTCGCAGCAACCTACGATGAAACTCAGCCAAGCATCTTTGATATTGACAGAGCCTACGGACGGCAATTTCTATGGATCATAGGGGGAGCTCTTCTTGCAGGCATCGTGCTGCTTACTGACAGCAAATTCTATCCTGCCTTTGCATACATCATCTATGGCACAGTGATGCTTATGGTTTGCGCCGTGTTCCTCTTTGGCACAACTGTGAAGGGTGATAAGAACTGGTTTGATATAGGAAGCTTTCAGCTTCAGCCCTCCGAGTTTGCGAAGTTCGCGGCCAACCTTGCAATTGCAAAATACCTGAGTGGGCTTACAATAAATATGAAAGATGTTAAAGTCCGTATTGTCGCAACATTTCTTTTTATGTTTCCCGCAGTGCTCATTGCGTTACAAGGCGATACTGGCTCAGCATTGATCTATATTTCCTTTTTCCTGGTATTGTTTCGTTTTGGCCTGCCAGCATCTTACCTGGCGATCGGGTTGTATGTGATAGCGCTTTCTATTGTCTCACTCGTTCTTGATAAATATATTTTGATCCTCGTGCTTTTGGGCATTGGCGGTGTTCTCCTGTTTTTATCAAGAAAGAACCGTTCGCTTGTCTTCATAATGGTGACTGCCTTTATATTATCTTCCGGATACGTTCTTACTACTGATTTTGTATTCAACAGTGTACTCGAACCGCATCAGCAGCAGCGCATCAATGTATTGTTAGGAAAAGAGGTTAAGGTGAAAGACGCCGATTATAATGTGCGGCAATCAATGATCGCCATTGGATCGGGGGGAGTGCTCGGTAAAGGTTTTTTAAAAGGTACCCTTACGAAATACAACTTCGTGCCTGAGCAAAGCACTGATTTCATCTTTTGCACCATTGGTGAGGAATATGGGTTCTGGGGTAGCACCGTTGTCTTGATTCTTTTTCTTGCCATGCTGTTACGTATACTGCATATCGCCCAACGGCAGCGATCGCGGTTCTCAATGATTTATGCCTATGGAGTAGCCTCTCTTATTTTTTTCCACCTGCTGATCAATGTGGGAATGACGATTGGCCTTATGCCTGTAATAGGTATTCCGCTGCCCTTCATCAGCTATGGCGGGTCTTCATTGTGGTCGTTTACAATTCTGTTGTTTATCCTTATTAAGCTGGATGGTGACCGGCTTGCAGTTTTAAGATGACGTGCAAATATTTCGGATGAGTTATCGAAGATCAGTTTAATAGATCAATAATCATTTAGAGGTTATTTTCTCTGCAAGCTTCACAGCTTTATAGGCATTCACTACGCCCCCGGTAACGGAGATCCGTTTCAGCTTTACCTTCTTTATCTTGTTGGCAGCAGAACCCGGCTCAACGACTTTCTTAGCCATTTTCACTACTGACTTCATCAACACTTCTTTCACCTGTGGCGCTGTAAGTTGTGGAAAGTATGAACGGAGCAGGGCAGCAACCCCTGCTGCTACGGGCGACGCCATGCTGGTGCCCTGCAGGTTGCGGTATTTGTTGCCTGGCACGGTTGAATAAATGGAGACACCGGGTGCCCAGACATCTACCGTCTTTTTACCGAAGTCAGAAAAAGGTGCAACCTCATTGTTCCATGATGTGGCGCCAACCTCCAGCCAGTTGTTTGGTGTACTTCCATCTACGAAATCATCGCTCGGATAACGAGGGCTCTTGTCGTTGCTATTGGCATCGTTGCCTGCTGCATGCACCAACAACACGTCTTTCGATTCTGCATATTTCACTGCTTCATCCACTGCATTCTTGTTATAGGCGTACGCTTTCCCAAAGCTCATGTTCACCACCTTGGCACCATTATCTACGGCATACCTGATTCCATTTGCCACATCCTTATCGCGTTCATCACCATCGGGTACCACGCGGATGATCATCAGTTGAGCATGATCAGCGATACCATTCATTCCCACATTGTTGTTTCGCACCGCCGCAATGATGCCGGCCACATGGGTGCCATGTGTTGCCTCGGGTCCCTGCAGGCTATTGTTTCCATAAAAGCGGTCAGCAACATCATTATAGTTGTCCCCTACAATCTCTCGCGGATCATACTCAGGATTGAAATGATATTTCGCAGCTGATTCCACATGCTGAACTCCCTCTCTTATTTCATTCATAACCTCTTTTACAGAAGCACCCTCCTTTAATATCGCAATAAGCATCTGTTGGGTTATCAGCGTGCTGTCATTGGCGGATATAAAACCTTCAACCTGGTCGAGCGTAGGATCTTCGGTACCGATGTCAGCAAGCATTGTTGTTAGTGATTGCAGTATGCCATTATACAATTGATAGTTTTGTCTTGACTCCATTGACTTGGATTCATAGTCATTTTTTATGGCGAGATAACGGCTGTACTCTTCTTTTTCCGCTACAGGAACTGCTCCTGCGCTGATGCTCCCATATTTATCGTGAAGCAGCTTATACAATCTCGTAAGCTCAAAAGTATCATACTGCACATCACCATCTTTCCCTCCAATAAAATTCCAGCCATGCACATCATCGGCGTATCCGTTCTTATCGTCGTCAATTCCATTGCCAGCAATCTCTTTAGTGTTTGTCCATAGGGAGGGCGCAATATCTTCATGGGTGATGTCGGTGCCGCCATCAATCACTGCTACTACTACAGTTTGAGCAGTGCGGTTCTTCAACAAATCATTGTATGCCTTTTCGGTACCGACGCCGTAGAAGCCATCGGCCTTAGGATCAAGGTTAAACCAGTCCTGTGGTGGCGACTGACTCCAACCGTAAAGGGAAATAGAAATGCTCAGGAAGAATACCGATACGCTGCGGATCAACAAAGTTCTGTTCATGAATTTTATTTCTTAGGATTATTTTTTCAGGGTTCGAAAATAAAGATTAATGGCAGAACGGCAATTGGGGTGCTTTCCTTTTTCGACGAGAGGGAGAGAATGGGGGATGAATGAAGCGAAGAGGTGTTATTTCCTATAAGAATTTATACTAAATTTCTATCTTCATGAGCACAAATGCTTTATAGGTTCAATGGCGGAATCAATTATCCATATAATAGATGAGGACAGCGAACAGATACCTGTCGGAAATATGTATTAAAAATCGTGTTTTTAATTATTGCGTTGAGAAAATAAAAAACAGGGAGGATATTTCTTTAAGTCACATATCAAGTATGATTGATGAGGACAGCCCTGATGCTTTTCAAAAGTTTGCAGCGAGCGAAAAATATGCTGTGAGTGCTTATGTGAAAGGTCACAAACAAACCTTGAAAAGTTTGAAATTCTATGTTTACAGAAGCACGAAACTTACCATTGAGTTTGATAGCTCACTTATAAACGAAAGTATTTTCTACAATGCAAATAAAAATGAGTTAAGAATTAAAAATGTGCCTGACGAGCTAAGAAAGCAACTCAATAACAGTGAAGATGAGGAATAGGAAATTATGTTAGATGATTTTATTCATATCAGAAAGAATATATATCCCATTTCTATTTCAGCCAATGAGATTGTTGGAAAACTTACGCCTGATGCAAATGAAATCCAAAAATTGAAAAAACTTTCAGCTGGAAATTGTATTGAAGGTTTTGTTTTGGTTGATGGAAAAAATAAATCAATAGAGCAAATTACAGCAGGACAAGAAATTCAAATTCAACTTTTCCCTCTCAAGCTGACTAATGAAAAATATTTTGAAACGGTTGAAGAACTTCTAAAATTTGCCAGTCAAAATTATCCTGACAATCGTTTCTATGTTCACTCAATAACCTTTGATTCAAACAACAATGCAAGGCCAAAGGAGATTCAAAACTATGAAGCGACTACACAGTTAATTGCTTTTCTCATATGTATCTCAGATTATCAGAAGGAAAGAGAGCTTGTTTTCTTTCAGACTAAGCAACTTGTAATCACTACCGAGTATGATGTAGCTGATTTATCCGAATTGACAAATGTTAGAGCTTTGATTACACACATTACAGATTCGGCAGACAAGGAAGAACGAAAAATAATTTTCATTAATGAGTCATTCTTAAAGTCTTTCTTGAGAAATTTTAAATGAAAAAAACCTTCTCACGCTCCATGAAGTAGTGGCAGTCGTTTTATCAAAATAACAAAACAAAACAGCCACTTTCCAAACACTATCCAACGAAATTGAAAGAAGAAATTTATTTCCCGAAAGAAAAGGTGTAATC
>JACCZV010000096.1 GCA_013695775.1 Chitinophagales bacterium
GCTTTTTTTACCAAAAAACCCTGAGTCTACCAGTTGCTGCTGCAGACGGCTGGGACGGAATCTATCTTCATGGTAAAACTGCTCATAGAGTGATTTGGTAACGCTCAGGTTTGTATCTACTCCGATCATGTCAATTAATTTGAATGGTCCCATCTTAAATCCGGATGCCTCCATTAGCTGATCAATAGTCTCTACAGTTGCAATACCCTCCTCAAGGATTTTTAAAGGTTCTGTATGAAACATTTTTCCGATACGGTTTACAATAAAGCCTGGTGCATCTTTAGTCATCACTGGTTCTTTACCCAACTTTTGTGCGAGGGAATAAACCGTCAGCGCATTTTCTTTACTCGTTGCAGTGCCTGACACTACTTCAACCAATTTCATCAGGTGAGGTGGATTGAAAAAGTGCATCCCCACGATCCGCTCCGGATGAGGAATACGCTTTGCAAGCTGCGTGATGGGAATGGAAGAGGTGTTGGAACAGAAGATCGTTTCCTCATCATCATTTAACAGGGCCAGGCTTATTAATAATTCAGATTTTGTTTCCAGCCGTTCCACGATGGCTTCAATGATCACATCAGCAACAAGGTCATTGAAATTGTTGGTGATGCTTAGGCGTGACAGTGTTTCTTCTCTTTGCGATCCTGAGATCTTCTTTTTTTCTTCAGCAATCCGCAGATTTTCCTTAACCATCGCTAACCCCTTCACTGCTGCCTCTTCCATCACATCATACAATAATGTTTCATAACCGGCCTGTGCAGCAAGTTGTGCTATTCCTGAACCCATTGTTCCTGAACCCACGACGGCTATGCGTCTTATCTGATCAATATGTATCATAAACTAAACTTAGTAGAAAGTTAGCGTGAATTTCATTCGTATTTTTACTAGTTAAAACTCTTTATAAATAAATACTTCGGGAAGCATTTTTAACATTAAGTCATGATTTGAAAAGCCACAGGTGTTCTTAACATCGTACTTACTAAAATTGAAGCTGTGCGCGAGCCGGCGATTGCCTGGCGGAGCCGTTTGGCAACCCGCTTGCGGCCTCACGAATACCATTTAAAATTTGCATGTTATGAGTAATCGCGATTCTTTTGGTTACTTTTCTTATAAGAAAAGTAACGTATAAAATTTGTAAAAGAAACGATAATTAAGCTCAACTTTCCCTTTAGGGAAAACTTGCGAAATAATTGCAAAAATCACTGACGCTTTATGAATATTCAATGCAATGATAAATGTTGTGTCAGATAGAACTATGATTGAAGCTGATAACCATCAGAAGTTGCTTTCCTCTTTATTGGGAAAGATAAAGAAGCAGGAGCTGCTGCAATTTCTTCAACACTACAGCCAGCAAAGCTCAGCATTCGAGATGGGTTTTCTACTGCATTTCACAGATAAAATTCGCTTACCAGGAAGCAAAAAATATGGTGCGCTCATTGAAAGCATTATCCGCGGAAGCAGTCAGCAACAAACCCAGCTTGATCAGCCCGACTTTGCGAAGCTTGCTGCTCAGGTGGAAAAATTGCTAAAGCACGCAGAAGAACAATTGGCAGCAAAGAACTATCTCGATCCTTTCAACCTGGCTGCAACTGTTATTGAGCAGCTTCAGAGTTCTTGTAATCGTGAAGAGAAAACAGAATCTCCATTAAAAGATTGTATTGCCCGCAGTTTTCTCATTTTGAATGATCTCCTCAATTCTGAAGCGGGGCCTGACCTGAAAGATTCTATTTTCAACTTTGCACTTAGTAAGGCACAGAAATTTTCTTATTCAGGAAAAATAGTGGAAGAAAACTGCTACTCGCTCTTATTAAATGCTGCTTCCGACGGAGAGAAACAACAACAAGTGCTGCATTTATTGGATCAGGCAATTAAAAATATAAAAAAGCTGCATAGAGAAAAGGATCATGAACAGCAGGAGGAGTTTTATCTCCGTAAAAAGATAACACTGCTCGAAAAAATGGGAAAGCCAGATGCTGCCAGAAAAGTTGTATATGAAAATCTTAGTATCACCACTTTCCGAAAGGAGGTAATTGACAGGGCCATTGATGAGGGAGATTTTAGTACAGCGAAAGAGCTGATAAACGAAAGCAAAATGATCAATCAGCAAAAGGGACGACTTTATCTTACCTCGGAATGGGACGAACGGTTGCTGAAAATTGCAATAGAAGAAAATGAATTCAGAAACATTCGAACCATAGGATTGCGTTTATTCTATGATCAGTTTGATATGAGATATTACCTCGCTGCAAAAAAAACTTACACTGCAGAATCGTGGCCTGCAGAAGCTCAAAAAATTATGAATACCATCAAATCAGAGACACATTTCGGTGTCAATGGCATTCGCGCCCTTGCTGCTATAATGATAGAAGAGAAATGGTGGTTGCAACTATTGCATCTTGTACAGAAAAATGCTTCACTGGCATTTGCAGAAGACTATTACCCCTTATTGAAGGATAAATTTCCTCTGGAACTTGTTGATGTTTACCGCGAAGCACTGAGGCGCTATGCAGAGCATAATATGGGCCGCGAACATTATGAAACTCTAGTGGGCACTCTTAAAAAAATTCAGTCACTTCCTACCGGAAAGGAGGTTGCACGCGCTCTGACTACAGAATTCAAAGTAAAGTACGCACAACGGGGCAACATGGTAAAGGCACTGAATAAGCT
>JACCZV010000101.1 GCA_013695775.1 Chitinophagales bacterium
TTAAATGGGTTGCTGGTAGTAACCATCGAAATGCCTCTTGTAGCGGCTTTACAAAAAAAGAAAAACATTTTTCTTTTCATCATCGCAGGTGCCTTGTGCCTGCCTTTTGCTTTTGGCGTTTTACAAATTGGAAAAGGAATAATGATCTGGTCTATAGTTTATACCCTTATCATCACGCTATCAGAGATATTCGCCATGCCCTTTATGATGAACTATGCCTTATCACGACCTCTTAAAGAACGACAGGGACAATATTCTGCTTTGTATTCTATTGCATTTGGTATTGCGATTATGGCCGCACCAACGCTTGGTTTAGGAATTGCCAGCAAGTATGGCTTTGATGTAATGTTTTATTTTTTTATCGTTCTCAGCATCGTGGTGGCAATGGGATTTAGCTTGCTTAACAGGAATAGTTAATTCAGTAGAAGAAGCTATCGTGCACCAAAGCCGATTAAAATATTTCTCCTCTCCTTTCGTCTTTCCATATAATTCATTATTTCACCTTAAACAACAACAACATGTACCACCATGCGTCATGTGCCGCAAAAGGCGCCCGTTACGAAAGCAGGCAACAGCACCTGCTCAATCGTTCTATGCAAAGAGCTGCTGTAAACATTTTTAAAACAGATACCAGCTATGAAATGCTTGTATTTGCCCCAGGGCGAATTAAAGAGCATTTTCATCTTGATGTCAAAGGAAGTGAGCTTACCATTTCCTATGTTCCGCCTGAAGGATTTCCGCGTCCTGACTGGATTTTGAGGGAGTATAGCCGCGGAGGATTTGTAAGAACTTTCACAATTGATGAAAGCGTAGATGTGCAGCAAATTGCTGCCACATATGTTGATGGAGTGCTACAGGTAAGGCTGCCCATCATACCAGGGAAAGAGACAGTGAAGAAGAATATTACAATCAACTAATTTCCTGTAGTAACAAAAAGGCAATGACCAAAATCTGGTTATTGTCTTTTTGTTTTTTAATCATACCCTGAAACTAATGGTTGGGGTTTTCTTCACGCTGCCTGGCATTGAAACATAAGTATTTCCACTTTCGGATAGCTCAAAAGATATATTTTTGAAAAGACATTAATTTTAGCATGAGCTAACAACTTTCATATGTATTTGCTTCAGGCATTCGAAGGATGGATAAACTGGAAAGAATTATTGTTGGGTGATGCTGAATGGCCCTTCCTTTTGGAGACCGTGATACGAACCCTGATCATGTTCCTGATTCTGTTAACAGGACTGAGATTATTGGGCAAACGCGGAGTAAAACAATTATCGGTTTTTGAATTGGTAGTTATCATTGGATTAGGATCTGCTGCAGGTGATCCGATGTTTTATAAAGACGTGGGCCTATTACCGGCTTTGATTGTATTTATTATGGTGGTATCCCTTTATTTATTGGTTACATACCTTGTAGGGAAGAATAAAAAATTCGAACATCTTGTTGAGGGAAAATCTGTTTGCCTGATAAAGGATGGCAAATTTTCTATTAATAATTTTGAAAAGGAATCGATGGCACAGGATGAATTCTTCGCAGAACTGCGCTTACAAAGTGTGTCGCATCTGGGTCAGGTAGAGGAGGCTATTATCGAAACATCAGGCCAGATCAGCTTATTCTTTTATTCAGACGACGAAGTTAAATACGGGCTTCCAATAATGCCTGGTTCACTGGAAAATAAAACAAATGAAATTTCCACTGAAGCTCATTATGCATGTACCTTTTGTGGGTTTACTGAAAGGCTCCAGCCAACCAATATACAGGTGTGTTCTCATTGTAAAAAAACAGAATGGGTGAAAGCCGTCAATCACAAACGAATCAATTAGTTTGCAATAAAAAAAATGAACTTATTTGATCCCAAAGGAATGCTGCCAGAAAAGACAGTCCATAAGAATACCGGTTTTCGTATTAACTCACTCCAATCTACTTTTGAAAAAACTCTTTGTACTTATCAACGTTGGCCATAAATTTTTGCTTCTGTTCATCAGTAAGTACAGAAAGTATCTCCTGCTTCAGAAGTTGTTTTAATGCAGGCATCTGCTCTTTCATGTTGCCACCAGATTCC